>CAMLRH010000001.1 GCA_946482375.1 uncultured Caulobacteraceae bacterium
CGCTCGCCGGTCGGGTCGATCTTCACCAGCGCCGAGGCCGCGCCGCCTTCGAGGTCCTTCAGGACTTCCTCATTGGCGCGGGCCGCGTCCGGATGGGCGGTCGCCATGCGCAGGTCCCACGGCCGGTCGGCGTCGTGGGCCCGCAGATCGCGCACCGTCTGGACGCCATCTTCGGCGCGATAGAGCGGGCGGATTTCGATGCCGTCGGCGGTGCGGGTGACGAGGTCTTCGAGAGACCCGCCCTTCAGCGTCTTTTCGACCAGCGCCAGCCACTCGGCGCGGCCGGGAGCCGGAAAATCGTCGGCCAGGGGAAGGATATTGCCGTCCAAGACGAAAAGCTCCGCTGCGGTGCAACAAACACGTCGCAAATGCCGCCTTGCCCCAAGGTGCGTCAAGCCGCATAGGCTTGCACCATTCGAACGGTCGTTTTACTTACAGTGTATATCAAAGGGAGTAGCCGATGAGCCTGCCGCCGATCCTCCGTGACCGCCTGCGCCTTCCCGTGATCGGCTCGCCGCTGTTCATCATCTCCAACCCCGACCTCGTCATCGCCCAGTGCACGAGCGGCGTCGTCGGCTCGTTTCCGTCGCTGAACGCCCGGCCGGTCTCGCTGCTCGACGAGTGGCTGCACCGGATCACCGAGGAACTGGCGGCCTGGGACCGCGACCATCCCGACACGCCGTCCGCGCCGTTCGCGGTGAACCAGATCGTCCACAAGACCAACAACCGCCTCGAGGAAGACCTCGAGCTCTGCGTGAAATGGAAGGTGCCGGTCGTCATCACCTCGCTGGGCGCGAGGGAGGACCTCAACGAGGCCATCCATTCCTACGGCGGCGTCACCCTGCACGACGTCATCAACAACCGCTTCGCGCGCAAGGCGATCGAGAAGGGGGCCGACGGCCTCATTCCGGTGGCGGCGGGGGCGGGCGGCCATGCCGGCACGCTGTCGCCGTTCGCGCTGGTTCAGGAGATTCGCGAGTGGTTCGATGGGCCGGTGGCGCTGTCGGGCTCGATCGCGTCCGGCTCGGCCATCCTGGCGGCGCAGGCGATGGGCGCCGACCTCGCCTACATCGGCTCGGCCTTCATTGCGACGAAGGAGGCCAACGCGCCGGAGGCCTACAAGCAGATGATCGTCGAGAGCCAGGCGGACGACATCGTCTACTCGAACCTCTTTACCGGCGTGCACGGCAACTATCTGGCGCCGTCGATCGAGAGGGCCGGGCTGGACCCGAAGAACCTGCCGGTCAGCGATCCTTCGGCCATGAATTTCGGCTCCGGCGGCAACACCGAGGCGAAGGCCTGGCGCGACATCTGGGGCTGCGGGCAGGGGATCGGGGCGGTGAAATCCGCGCCTTCGGCGGCCGAGTTCATCGCCAAGCTGTCCGAGGAATACGAGGACGCCAAGGCGGCGCTGGCGGCCAAGGTGGCCCTGACCAGCGGAGCCAAGATGGCGCTGGCGGCGGAGTAATTTCCCTTCTCCCTCCCCTTCATGGGGAGGGTGGCTCGCGAAGCGAGGCGGGTGGGGCTGTAGCGACACTTCCCCACCCGACCCCTGCGGCGTCTTCCCTCCCCATGAAGGGGAGGGAGGCTTGGACTTATCCGCGTAACAGGCCTGGCGGCGATGCTTGCCGCCATGTCAGACGACGCCACGCCCCGCCTTTCGCTTCCCTATCTGGCCGCCGCTCAGGCCCAGAAGCATGTAATCCTCAACGAGGGTCTCGCCCGCCTCGATGGCCTAGTGCAGACCGCCGTCGAAAGCCGCACCACCGACGCCCAGCCGGGATCGCCAACGGACGGCGCGCTCTACATCATGACCGCCAGCGCCAGCGGGTCGGCCTGGGCGGGAAGGCCCGCCGAAACGGTGATGCGCTTCGAGGCCGGCGCCTGGTCGGCGTTCGAGGTCGCCGAGGGCCACATCGCTTACGTCGCCGACGAGGGCGTGCTGGTCTTCTTTGACGGCGCGGTCTGGGCCGATTTTTCCGGCCTGATCGACGCCCTGCAGAACCTGTCGCTGCTCGGCGTCAACGCCACGGCCGACGCGACCAACAAGCTCGCCGTCGCTTCGGACGCGGTGCTGTTCAACCACGTCGGCGCGGGCGTGCAGATCAAGGTCAACAAGAACGCGGCAGGCGATACGGCCTCCTACCTGTTCCAGAGCGCCTTCTCCGGTCGCGCCGAGTTCGGTCTGGTCGGCGGCGACGACTTCAAGCTGAAGGTTTCGGCCGACGGCTCGGCCTGGACCGATGTGTTGAGCGTCGACAGGACCACCGGCCGGGCCAGCTTCACCCTGTCCGCCCTTCGCCAGACGCAGGTCGATGTCTTCACCTCCAGCGGGACCTACAACGTCCCGAGTTGGGCGCGACGGCTGCGCGTTGTCTGCGTCGGCGCCGGGGGCGGTGGAGGATCGGGTGCGGCGGGAACCAACGCGGCCAATCGCGGCGGCGGCGCCGGTGGCGGCGCGGGCGGCCGGGCGGAGGAAGACTTCGACGTTGCCGAACTGGGCGCCAGCCTGACGGTCACCGTCGGCTCGGGCGGGTCGGCGGGAGCCTCCGTCACCGGTACGACCACCGGCGCCGTCGGCGGGGCCGGTGGCGACACCTATGTGCAGGACGGTTCAGCTTACCTCGTGGGCGTCACCGGAGGGTCGCCCGGCGCGGGCGGGATCACCGGCAACGCCTCGGGAGGCGCCGGCGGCTTTGGCGAGTCCAGCGGCAACGCGGGTGGCATCGGCGGCTCAGGGGGTGGCGGCGGACTGGCCGCCAGCACCTACGGCGCAGGGCCCGGATCCGGCGGCGGCGGCGGTGGTCTCGGCGCGGCGACAGGCACCTCTTCCGGCGGCGCGGGCGGCTACGGCTATAGCCTCGGGTACGGAACGGGACACAGAGCGGACCGTGGCGCGGGTGGCGGCGGCGCCGCGGGTAACCCCGGCTCGCCCAAGGCCTGGGAGCGTGGCTGCGGCGCGGGTGGCGGAGGCGGCGGCGGCAACAGCTCCGCCAACGGCGGCGCCGGCGGCACAGGCGGAGCGCCCGGCGGCGGCGGCGGAGGCGGCGGAGCCTCCCGCGACACTCACAATTCCGGAGCCGGCGGCGCGGGCGGGCGCGGCGAGGTCTGGATCATCGCGGTCGGGTGAAGAACATGAGCAATCGCTACGCGCTCGTCGATGACGACGGGCTGGTCATCAACATCGTCGAGTGGGACGGCGAGGCCGACTGGTCCGCGCCCGCCGATCTGGCGCCGGTCGAGACCGATGCGTCGGTCTCGAAGGGTTGGCGCCGAGTGGACGGCGACTGGGTCGCGCCGCAGGCGGAGGAGCCGGAATGGACCTGATCGGCGCGGCCGGCGGCGGCGCGCTCGGCGCGGCGTTCGGGGCCCTGGGCTCGGTGCTCAACCGTGGCTTCGGCCTGCTGGAAAGCCGCGAACGGCGCAAGGACCGTCATCTGGAACTGGCGCACGAGAAGGAGCGCTGGGCGCACGTGGGCGAGCTCGCGCAGACCCAGCGCGACGCCCGTGCGGACGAGGCGCGCCAGGCGCTGGCCACCTCCGACAGTCAGGGCTCCTGGGCCGGTCTGGCCGGCTCGATCGCCGCCGAGGCCGCCGTCGGCGCCAGCTGGCCCTGGGTGGCCGCGGTGCGGGCGCTGACGCGTCCCGCCCTGACGGTGATGCTGTGGCTGCTCTATGCGCTGCTGTTCGTCGCGGCGGCGGCGGGCGGACTGCAGGACGACACGGCCGCGTCCGTCATCTCCGGCGCGGCGGAAACCATCAGCTTCTCCGCGGCCACGGCGCTGACCTGGTGGTTCGGCGACCGCGCGCCGCGGAAGCGGGGCTAGGCCTACGGCCGGTCGCCCGGCGGCAAGGCGGCGACCTCTTCGGTCGTCAGCTTGCGTAGTGTCCGTGGGAACAGCGGCGTCCTGAAGCCGACGGAGTCGGCGATGGCCAGATCGAGGTCATTGGCCGAGCAGATCCGGTTGGAGCCGCGCACCTCCGAGATCAGGAACCGGCCGCCCCGGTCGAGCCGCCCGGCGCCGGGCAGCAGGTCGACGCGGTAGATGTCGCTCGTTCCAACACGCAGGTAGATCACGTCGTCGGCCGGCGAACTCCAGCCTCGCCACTGGGTGCTGGAGAAACAGTCGGAAGACGTCAGCGCTCCGGGCTGAGGCGGCATCGTCCCGACACAGGCGCTCAGGGAAATCATCGCAGCGGTCGCGAGGGCTGGCCGCCAGGTCTTTGCCAAGATCGTCATCACACACCTCCAGCGAGAGCATCCGCCCGTGGCGGTCTCTCGGCAAGGAGAACGCGGGATCAGGCCGGGCGACGCATCTTGCAGCGGCGGCAGGTGGCCATCCCGGACAGCGACCGGCTGATGACCATCTCATGGCCTTCGGTTAGGCACTTCAGGAAGGTCACCGGCCTGAAAGGGGCCGGCTCACGGGGCGGGTAATAGATGGCGGGCGACGGCGTGGGCGTGGGCGGTGTCTTGATCGCCGGGTGGGACAGCGGATCCACGCTGACGATCAGCCCTTCCTTCTCATAGATGTCCATCACGGTGGTGGTGGCCGAGAGCTTCCGTTCCAGCTCACGCACCGCATCGTTGGCCATCTCGATCCGGCGACCCATCTCGTTGTGGCGCTCGACAAGCGTGGCGATCGCCCGGCGACCCTCGACGATCCTGGCCGACAGCTCGCGGCGCGTCACCTCAAGCGAGGTGTCCACCTTCGCAAGGTCAAGCATTTGATATCCCCCAAACGCATTAAGCTGAGCCGTTTACGGTCTATTAGGCAAATAGTCACGTGCGACAATCTGTCCTCCCATTTTGGGGATTCGCTCTCCGCGCATGGCGAGGCCCGGCAGGGTCTTGCCTGCCTGGCCGTCGATCGAATGTGGAGAAGTGGTGCCGCCGGGCAGGATTGAACTGCCGACCTCAGCCTTACCAAGGTGCATGACCATTTATCTAAGCTGCTGATTTGGCACGGCGTTTGGGGAGGCGTATGACCTCCCTCCCAGAAAACTCCCATCCGGCCGCCAATACCGCACGTGCGAGATCATCCGATCCGACGTGGGTATAGCGCATAACCATCGAGACGGACTTCCACCCGCCCTGCTGCATGAGGAAGGTCAGGTCGCGGGTGCAGGCGTAGGCCCACGTCGCCCAAGTATGGCGGAAGAGGTGGCAGTGGGCCTCCACGAGATGGGGTAGATCGGAGCCGCTGGCGATCTCCTTCTCCCGCTTGGCCCGAACCCGCTTCAGCATGAGGTTGATGGCGTCGTAGCAATGCCACGGCTCGCCTCGGGAGTTGCGGAAGACCTCGCCCTTACCCCGCTCCGGTAGCAGCGCGCGGGCGCGGCGCTGAAGATCGGCTCCACGGGCGTAGCCGCCCTTCGTCTCCCAGAACACCACGCGCTTGCCTTCCGGCGTCACGTCGGACCAGTCCAGCGCCAGCGCCTCCGTCGCCCGACAACCTGTGGCGAGGTAGAACGTCACCAGCCGCTTCAGATGATCGGGGAGGGCGGCAAGCCAGTCTTCCGCCTGCTGCGGCGTCAGGTAGGCCGTGCGGGCGTTGCGGACCTTCGGCTTCCTGAACTTCACCGGGTCGCACAGCTTGTTCTCTGCGGCGTGGTTCAGGACGGCCGAGACCGGCGTGTAGATTTGTCGGATCACCGTCGCCGGCGCGGCTTGCGGCTTCAGCTCCTTCGCCACCTTATCCACCAGGCCCTGGTCGATGTCGGCCAGCCGGAGCGCCCCCATCCGATGCAGGAGGGGCGTCAGGTGATCCGGTGATCCGCCAGCGTTGATATAGAGCACTACGGCCTCGCTGAAGGTGGCGACGGCGCGGTCGCCGTAGACCGCTCGCTTGAATAGGTCCGCCTCGACTTTGGCTTTGATCGCCTCTGCCTCGCCTCGGTCACGAGTGCGAGCGCTTCGGTCGTAGACGATGCCCTGTACCGACCCCCGGATGTGCCAGAGGCCGGTTTCTTTCCTGAGGTAGAGATTGAGGGGCATGTCGGTGTCAGAGCTGCTTGCAGGCGTAGGAACTGAGCCTCAGTGAGGCGGCGGGAACGGCCGTAGCGCAAGCACAAAGCGTTGGCGTCGATCACGCGCCGGATGGAGCGCACGGGGAAGCCAAGGCGCTCGGCGGCCTCCTTGTCGCTGATCGTCGCAATCTCGAAGGCCGCGCCCCTACCCATCCCCCGCCTCCAGTGCTGTGAGGAGAGCTTTCAGGAGGGCGAGGGCGGGTGTTGGGGCGAAGTGATCTTTCGGGTCCGTGGCCTTGGGCGAGAAGATGAACGCCGACCACTCCGCCCGGCCCTCGCGGATGATGCCCGGACGCCACCCCGGCAGCTTCTCCTCGACTAGCGCCAGAACGGCGTCGAGGGAGGATGTGTACGGTTTGATGTGGTCGGCGATCTTGGGCGCACCGGGTTTCTCGTCGGGGAAGACGATGCCGGTGTTGTTGGCGACTTCGCACCAGATCATGCTATCGAGATCGCGATCCGGCCCAGTAGCCCCCTCCACCCGCTCTAGTAGGGTCATGGGGTTCCTCCCGGGGCTTCGGCTTCGCCTTCGCTAAGTGCGGCGACGCGGGGCGCCTCCCGCGCTGCCTCTGGGTGCAGCGAAAGGGTGTGTTCGGCGTAGCGCACGAGGTCCCGGACGGGGACGTAGCTCCCGTAGTGGCCCGACCAGCTTCCCGCATTACCGAAGACCCAGATGCCCTCGCGTTCGAAGCGGCACACCTTGTAGCCGGGCTCGTCGCGGCATTGCCAATGCCGGATGATGAGCGGCGTGTCCTTGGTGATGCGGTCTAGCACCGGGTCCGTGCTGGTGTAGCCGTAGGCCCTCACCGCATCGCCTACGGTGCCACCGGCCTCAAGGATGGCGTTCGCCGCATCAATCTCGTCTAGCTGGCGATTGCAGCGTGCGGCGAAGTCTCGATAGGCATGAAGCTCGCCGTCGCGCGAACGGTAGGCGATGACCTCCTCAACTCCATCGGAGTGCTGAGCCTCGTGCGAGCGCTCTTGGGCGTCCGCGCTCGGCTTGCTCTGGGATAGACCATTACCGAGCATCGCAATGATGGCGTCGGCTATCTCGCTGACGATGGTTTCGAAGCGCGGGCCGAACGCGTGCTTGCCGAGCGGACCACGAATGGCGGACTTCACCCCCTCCCTATCCACTACCTGTGGGGCTAGGGCGGCGAGGGCTGCTTCTGCTAGCTCCCGGTCGTGCTCGCTGACGTGCTCGCTGTCGGCATGACGGACCCGCGCAATCGCGGCGGCGACCTTCTCCACATCTCTCATCATGACCTGGATGCCTCCGGGGTGGGGGCGAACGAGGCCACGGTCGATCATCCGTGCATGTCGCGGCGTGCGTACAGCGATGCACGCTTCATCCACGAAGCCGATGTCGCTGCGGTTCATCGCGCTAAGATCAGGGTCGCGCGCCCGCCGCGCTCGGACCAGCCAACCGTCGAGGTCGAGCCGCCACCCGTTCCACCAGTTGAGCAGATTGGCCATCGCCCCCATCACCCTTCTCCCTCAAGGGCGGAAGCACGAGCTGAACTATCTCCTTCCTGTACTCCTGAGATAGCGGCTCGGGCTTCTGCTTGAATCTTCGATGCCAGTTCGCCCATTTTGACCGTGGCGGCCTCGGTGATTGGTGACCGGCTGGCGATGTGCAAGATGTGCCAAGCGATGCGGTCGGTCTCGCCCAGCGCCTTCCTCAGCCGCTCTACTTCACCTTCGCTGGACCATCCTTCCTCGATAAGCGCCTCAACGACCTTGGTGGCCTTGGGATCGCAGCCGCAGTGAGGCCAGTCGCAATCGACCGGATCGGGGTAGGAGTTGCGCGCCCGACACGACGCACCCCCTCCTGCGGCTTCTGCTTTGGTGAGGGCGGCGTTGCAGGATTGCAGCGCGAACCGCACTTCGGCGGCATCGACCTTCAACGCGTCGGCCAGCTCCTCCACGACAGCGGATGGAGCAGGGGTGGCGACTGCTGCACGTTGTAAGGCAGCTATGGACTCCAGTCGGGTTGCCTCAAGGTGCTCGGCAATGTGATCGCGCTTCTCCCCAGCATCAGGGGTGGCGATCATATTGCCGACGTCGGGAGAATGATCCCCCCCAGCATCAGAGCGGCGGGAGAAGAGGGCGAGGATGCGGTCGGCCTTATGTCGCCAGACGTCTTTCGTCTCAACAGCATCCCAAATGCCGCCGTCGCGCTGATACATCGCCAAATAGAATTCCCGCGCCACCTCCTCCCTTGTCGGCCAGCCGGTAGGTATGGGGTTATTGGTCATCTAGATGCTTCCTTGCCGGTACGGCCTTCGGCCGAAGTCTGGCGCTCTACTTCGCTGGAAAGGGCGAGGTCCAAGAGCGCGCGCACGTCAGCCTGAGTGAACAGGCGCTCAGCGTCTTCCGGGCCGGTGGACCAATGCGATGCGTAGCTGTAGGCCCACTCGGAACCTTGTAGTTCGGCGGGGATTGGGGTCTTCCAGCGATAACCGGCGACCGGCAGATTCCAGACCGTCTCGCCTTCGAGCTTCCGCCGCAGGCCTTTGCCGATTATCGGCCGCCCCTCCAGCGGAGAACCGCCTGTCAGTCCGACCGAAGGGAGTGCCTCCGCCTGAACACCAGACGAACCATTTCCCTGTATGGGGGTGGAGAGGGCGGCTAGCTCGCGGAGCTTCTTCGCCATGACCGGCATATCGACAAGGCCACCCATCGCCTTAGCCGCTTCGTCCAGCATGTCGGCGCTGGTCGTCAGGACAGTGCGGATCGGCGTGTTGCCAATCTTATCCGACCGCCACCCCGGTGCAGATGAGAGGAGGAATATCGCCCTTTCCAGCGCCGCAGCGTTGTCCTCGGCTTCTCGCCGGGCTGCGGAGCCGGGTGCGCCAATCCTCGCAGCAGCCGTCCGCTCGCTGGACAGCATGAGGCGCAGTTGACCGATGAGTTTGGGATCGGCCGGTGCAGATGAGAGGAGGGAGCGGGTTGATGGATCGCCCATCACGCAGCCTCCCAGCAGTCAAAATCTTCCTCGGCCCAGTCTTCAGGCGTGCTTTCCGGTTCGCTCTGGAACCAGTCTTCAAAGTAGGACGGCGCCACCTCTGCGGCGTACGCGCGCACCTCGTCTTCGGTCATGGGCGTCTTACCGGCCGAGATCGCAACGAGCCGTTCGGTGAAGCGACGGGTGAATTCGTCAGCCCCAAGCCGTTCTCTTACGTCATTAGGGGTGGTCATGCGGCCACCTGATCGTTCGTCGTGCGGATGGCCTCAGCGACGGCCAGCAAGGAATGCTGACGCGCCGGATCCATGTCGAGGTAGCACTGCGCCAGACGGATGCCGCCTCGCGAGGTCGCCAGCTGCGCCAAGGGCAGCTCGACCGCGGCGGCTTCGACCGTCACCTGTTCGGGCAGGAGGTGCTTGACCCCGCAATCCAGAGCCTGGGCGATGCGGATCAGCGTCGAGACCGTGATCCGGTTGACGCCGCGCTCGTATTTCTGGACCTGCTGGAAGGTCAGATCGAGGGCCTCGGCGAGGTCGGACTGTGTCATGCCGAGCTGCTTGCGGCGCTCCCTGATCTTGGCGCCGATGATGGTGTCGAAGTTGTCGGGCGCTCGCTTACCCATGACTGTTCTCCCTGATTGCGTCGGGCGAGACGTGCGCCCGCACCGTTCCCGTGGTTGTTGGAAGGATGACGGCGACATTGCCGTCCGCGTCGGCGGGTGCGCCTGATAGGTGGGCCTGGATCGTCACCCGCTCGGGCAGAGGATCGCCGCCGCCGGTCAGTTCGATGGCCCTAACGAGCTTGGGCATCCGCCTGGCCCGCTCGGCGAAGTCACGGATGACCTGTTCGCCGTTGAAGACGCTGGGGCGGGCGTGCACGAGGTCTTCGCACAGCGAGCGGGGCCTTACCCCCAGTCTGGCCCACCAGACGTTTTCCTTCGTGTCGTGCTGGTCGTCGTGATGCGCTCTGCAAAGCGGGACGACATACTGGTCACCGACCTTCGACCCGAGCCCCTTGGGCGCCAGGTACGACACGTGCGCGGGATCGACGCCGAACGTCACGCGCCCTTCGACCATGCAGGCGATGCACGGGAGTTGGCGGACGTACATCCGATGGCCGGCGTCCTTCTCGCGCGTGGGTTTCGGGCGCGCGGTCATTCCCAACAAGTCCTCAGACTGTGAGACATCGCGCCAAGGCCGCAGCGGGAACAGACTTGCTCGCCGCCGAAGCCGTCCTCATGCTCACGCCAGCCTTGGAAGTCGTGCTCGCATGGGCCGCCGTCAGTGCAGGCGCAGTAGCAGGCGCCGGGATCGAAGGTGGTGCGAGCCGTCGCCGGGTCCCACCCGTGCTTCTCGCACACGGCCTTCATGACGGCTTCGACAGCAGCGTTTCGCGACGCGCGCAAAGCTTCGAAATCGGGTTCGTCGGAAGTGGCTTCCCCACCCTCACGCTCGTAGGGGTCGTGAGACAATGAATCCCCCATCACGCCGCCCTCGGTGTATTGGCTGGAACAGGGTTGTTGGGTTCAGCCCGGGGCTCGCTTTGCTCGCTCCCAGTGTCGCCGTCGGGGTCGTGCAGGCTGATCCCTTGTTGGGCGCACCACGCATTGATGAGTTCGATAAGGTTCGAGAACTCGCCCTTCGATAGCTCGGATGACCGGTGGCCCATCGGGAACACGCCATCGCCGTTCAGCGTGGGCAGGAAGACCATCTCGGTTCCCAGCGCCTGCATGAACACCGCCTTGTAGAGGTCGGGGGTCATCTTCACGCCGTTGTGGGCCGGGCGTTGGCGGGCGATCTCGGTAAGCGTTGCCCAGAGCTTCGCGTTTTGGTCGGTTGACCGCTTCGGCTCCCGAAACTCGACCTGCGTCCCCGGCTTGGCCGTGGCGATCCAGTTGATCGCCCGCGCCTTTGTCTGGTCGCTGTTGAGGATGAGGAGCGCGCGGCTCACGCAGCGTCCGCGAGGGAGTTATTAGCTCCCACCGCGTCCCCGCTGCCGAACTTGGCCTGTAGAGCCGAAACCTTGGCGTCGATCTCGGCTAGGAATTCCGTGACCTGCTGTTCGAGGTCGAGGATCATGCTGACGTCGCGGTGAACCCGCTGGACGTGCAGTTGCATGTTCTCCGGCAGGCGGGGGTCGAAGCTGGCGAAGTCGCACCACTGGCGACCGGTGCACGCAAGCTGCCACATCATCTGCGTGACGTACTTGGCCGGGATAGGCTCGCCGAGGAGGGTATCGAGGTGGGTCGCCGTGTTCGGGCACTTGATCTCGATAAGCCCGTCATCCCCGACCAGCCCGTCAGGACTGGCGCCCGACATGGCGATCTCGGGATGCTCGACGAAGGCGATCTCCGTTACCAGAACCCCATGGCGGTCCTGATAGGCTTGCCGGGCAAGGGGCTCGCACAGTGTTCCGTGCTGCATGGCGGCGTTGGTGAAGGAAGGGGCCGTGCAGCCCGTCAGGCGCTCGGCGATAAGCTCGGCGGCGTAGTTGGCGCGTGACGCCCCCCAGCCGGTTTTCGTGCGTGCTGTGAGGTCGGCGACGCGCGAGGCGGTGACCTTGCCGAGCCTGACCTGTAGCCATTCAGGGCTGCCCTGGATCATGCCACCAGCCTCGAAAGCTCGTCGCGGCGCTCGTCATAGAGCTTGGTGATCTCAGCCAGCCGCTCGGGGTCCTTGGCGTCGAGGTCGGCGCACAGGCCCGACGCCAGCTTGAAGGCCTTGTCGAGGTCCACTGCCGTCTTGACGGCCTTAAGGGTGGCCTCCAGCCGGTCGGCCCGTTCCGCTAACGTGGCGGCCCTGGGCGGCGCTGGCGGGGCCTTTTCTTCGGAGCCGACGTCGGCTTTGGTCTTGTCGTACAGCGCCAGCCCGAACGGATTGCCGAAGGTCATCAACGCACGCTTCATCGCGTCCGTCTCAGCCTCCTTAAGCGCGCTTTCGTGGGCCTGCCCCAGATCCTTGTCGATGCCGGAGCCGTAGCCGCTGCCGTCGCGGACAACGCCGCCGGCCGTCACTCGCACACGGGCGAGGTAGCTCACGCGCCACTTGCCGTCATGCTGATATTCGGCGGCCTGGCGGAGGTCGAAGGTTTCGCGGCTCCAGCCGTCGCGCCCGAAGATGCGGTTGGCCTCGGCGATGGCGTGCCAGCCCTCGACGTAATCGAAGCCGCGCGGGTTGCGCTTGACGTTGGCGGGATCCAGCTTGGCTTCCAGTTGGGCGATCTGTTCGGCGTTGAAAGTCATGCCGCACGCTCCCTGTAATATTGAGCCCGGCGAGCCTCTTCCGCCGCGTGGCGGACGCCGCACAGGATGATGCTGAGTTGACCGAGGTGGTCGGCGCAGCGGGACGAGAACCGCTCCAGTTCGAGCGGGTCGGTTTCGCGGGCCTCCAGAACGGCCTGCACGGCGCGCTCAAGCGCCTCGACGGCGAGTTCAGCGCTCATAGTTGATCTTGCTCCATGCCTACCCGGCTCTCGGCTAGGTGTTCGGGGGATTCATTGTTCGCGAGCCGTCCCGTGCCGGGTTCTGCATCGGCGGTTGCTCGGTCGCTGGCGCGACCATCGGGGAGGGTTTGCACAAGCGTCGTTTCGCGAATGAACCAGCGCGTCCCCGTGTAATCTTCGGAGTAGCCGGGATCGAAGCGTGACATCTTCTCGGCGATAGCTTCGCGCTCTTCCCAATCTGGATATTCCGGCCCCAGCTTTTGACGCTCGGCCGTTAGGCGCTCGACGTAAGCCTGCGCGCCCTCCTCAGTGGGGAAAACGCACACCATCCATTCGCCACGGTCGCTGTATTCGCCGGTTGTTCCGACGACAGCCCAGACCGGCGGTCCCTGAAACACCGTATGCGGCTGGGCAATGCCTTCCTGACTAGTCAAGGACGGCTCGTGAACTATATTGCTCATCACATAGTCATCCTAAGCAGAGCGACAGCGATCACTGTCATCATTGAGAGGCCGAAGATGCGGCCTATGAGGTGGGTCATGGTTGGGGCGTCCCATATTCGAGGACGTACTTCTTGGCCTCGTCTTTGGTCAGTTTCTCGCCGGTCCAGTCGTTGGTGATTTCCCCGTCCAGCGCGTCGATCAGGTCGCAGATCGCCCGCTTCTGTTCGGGCGTGTCGCGCTGCTGCATCGCGCCCAAGGCGGCGGGCTGCTCGTGATAGCGTTTGAAAGCAGCGTAGGCGGGGCCGTCCTCGTTGAGATTCCAGCCCTTGAGCGTTCCCCATTTGAGAAGAAGGTATTCAGTCACGCCGCTTTCCTTTCCTCAGCCTTCCGCGTCCGGTAGATGCGGCGGCGGGTTTGTGTGGTGGTTACTTCGTCGATCTGGAGGGGGCCGAACTTCAGCCTGTTCGCGAGAACCCAGCGTCGGGCCAGTGCCGCCGAGCCGAATGTCCGAACCGTCACACCAGCCCCAGTGACGACTTCGTAGTCCATGTGACTCACGGCATTCTCTCCAGTTGTTGGCTAGCCAACTCCGCCTCGATTTCTTCCGTCGTCATGGTCTTCACGCGGCGGTCGTAGTCGGAGAAGCGGAAGGGCTTGGGTTGGGCCTGCCGGATTGCTTCGTGGCCGGTGACGAGTTCCTTGGCGAAGTCGAGGAAGCTCATGCGGCGGTCCTCGCTCTGGCGGCCCGACGAGCCGCAACGTCAGCGAGGACTTCTTTCGCGAAGGCTTCGGCGATGCCCTGTGGCAATTCAACCGAACGGCCTTCGTGCGAGAGTGAGTACGCGCACCCGTACCGGCCGGGGTAGAACACCAGGGCGGTATGATCCTCGTGGGTCGGGCCTTCCTCAAAGCCGAGGAGGCGGGCGTCGTGGGGATGGGCGCTGGTCAGCAGCTCGCGGGAATTGGCGAAGCGGCTTTGGCGGGGTGTGTGGAGGGAGCCGTCGGGCATGTCAGCGGCCCTCCGGCGCGATAAGTTCGCCACGGTCGTTGAAGGCCATGCGGTCGAACACCGCGCCGCGCTCGAAGGCGTCGAAAACGATCCCGCCTGCGACCGCCTGCTCGGCCAGTTGCTCAGCGTTCAGGAGACCGGAGCGGCCGGCGCCACGCTCCACGAAGCGGAGGTGGTCGAGGCGCAGGAGCGTGCCGTAAGCGGCTAGCTCGGCGGCCGTGGGCTCCAGTGCAAAACCGGTAGCCCCGCCACCCTGGGATGCGCTCTGAACTTCTGCGTCTGCCACTTGGGCCTCCCGTCTGTTGGACAAGGGGGCCGTCGGGCTCTCCCTTGGTGTGAGGAGAGGTTCGCAAATCCCGAACCAGACGTCAAGCACAAAGTTCGCAAAAGGCGAACCCCATAATGGGCGGGCGTTCAGGTTGTTCGGGTGACCGATTCCACAAACAAAAGCCCCGCCGGTTTAGGGCGGGGCTGAGTCTGACGGCGTTGTGGGGAAGTTAGATGCCCCGACCGTCGTCACGGCCCTGGTCGTAATCCAGGGGCAGCATCACTGTGTCGCCATAGCGGGGGTAGTGCTGGTTGAGCAGGTTCATGAAGGCGTCCCACGAACGGCTGATCTTCATCAGCGCAACCACGGCGCCGAGGTGCTCCTTGAGTTTGGGATAGCCCACGTTGCTGGTGAGGCTTTGGAAGTACTTGGCCGCTGGCCGGCCACCATCATTCCGGGGCGTGACCCGCTTAAGCTCGGCGAGCACCCCGGGAGCGAGGCGCTTGTAGACCACATCATTGGTGAGTAGGCCAAAGTACCGTGGTCGCTGAACGGAGGCGTGCGGAAACTCCAGACCCCGAAGCCGGAACATCTGCTCGTAGAACTCGGCGGGAAAGGTCTGCACCCAGGCCTGCAGCTCCTTGGCGACGAAAGCCTCAAGAATCTTCGCCAGCGCATCCTTTGCGCGGTCACGCTGGTAGCCGGTTGCCTCGTCAACGAGAGCGACGATGCCCACGCGGGCAAAGCCTCGCACGAGAACGTCGGCCTGCTTAACGATCCCCACTTGGCGCGGTCCAGTGTCACCAGCGTCCCGCGCCTTCAGGATCGCGTCGCATATGTCGGCCAATATGGTCGCGGGGTAGCCATAGGCCAAGCCAACGCCGGGCGGCTTGAACAAAATGGGAGAGCTGAGCGCCAACCCTAAATCGCTGTTTATGTGGGGATTTATCCACCCCTGAGTCGCAAAACGGGGCAGTTCGGCGCCAACCCTCTCCGCCATACCCCGAGCGCCACCGCGCGTCAGACCGATGGCTCGGATCATGCTGCGCTGGGTGATGACGCGCGTGTCGTCTTCTAGGACGTAGCAGTCGATCTCCGCGTCACCGATCCTAAGCGGCTGGTCCGGTGACCCGTGCGTCGCCTTCAGCACGGCGCTCCGCTCCCAGCGGGCAGCGGCGGCCGCTTTCGCTTGGCGAGTGCGCTGCTCGGGGGAGAGGGACTTCATGCGCGCTGCGCCGCCTTTGGCGCGGCCCGTGTGCTCTGTGGGGGTGTCGTCATTGGTCATGCTGGCATGGTGCCGATATTTGCCAGCATTGCAAGCACTAAATCACGGAATGCTTGCTAACCGCACCAATCCGGCCGCCCATTCCCCCACCTGACCGCATAGCCCCCTGCGATCAGTTCCTCGCCCACGTCTGCCCCGTCCAGATACACCCGCGCCAGCGTGCGCCCGTACCTGTCCAGCCCGTCACGCTCCAGCCGGAGGTCCCGCGCAGCCTGTACGCGGCTCCTGAGGGCCCTGGAGGCCCTTTCGGCCAGAACCCGCTCCGTATCGCACCTGGCCCTGTCTCCGCGCTCTGGCGTGTCTATGTTGAGGATGCGGATACGCTCGCCGCGTATGTCGATGGTGTCGCCGTCGATCACGCGGACGCCGGAGAGGAGGATGGCGAGGGCGGCGATGGCAATCACGCTATTCGATGACGCGCCATTCGCCCGCTGGCGCGGCGTCATCGGCGGGCGGCGCAGAGTCTACCGCCGCCTTCAGTGCGCAGACGTCCTTGATCTCCAAGGCGGCGACAGTCGCGGGGCGAGGATACTGCCATGTCGCGTCCGGTATGTCCCACGACTCCTGGGCGCCCTTGATGTTGTTGTGGTCGTAGGTGTCCAACGCCAGTTCGCGGAAGCGCCCCTCGGCGCAGTCCATTTCAACCAGCGTCATGGTGGACCTGTACCAGTCACCCTCGCTGTACTGCGGCCGGAAATACTCCGTGCGTATCCAGATGCGTAGACGGTCGTCCGCCAGCCTCGACATCCCCTCGGCGGCGGTGAAGCGAACGAAGTTGCTGTTGAAGGTGGTGTTGTACCAGTCCTCGGTGTCGAGATATGCCCTCACCCATTGCGTCACGCTGGCTTCGGTCGCGTCGGATGGCGGCGGTGGCGTTAGCGCCCCGGCCAAAATGACCCATGCGGTTGCTGCGGCTGCAAACATCAGAACCCCCTTACGCCCCCATACTCGGTTGCACGTTAAGGGAGAGTCAACCCGCGCTGGCCACTGCGGGAAGGTGTGGCGACTCCTCGGTGCGCTCCGCAGCGAGCCTCACCGCCGCCTCGCGCATTGCCCGGATCGAGAAGGCTTCGTGCGGCGGTAGCAGTATCTCGAACGGACGAATGTGCAGGTAAGGGGCCAGCTCATCCACGAGCGCCTGGGTGTACTGTTGACCGTGCCAAACGCCGTGCGCCTTGGCCTTGGACCAGCCAAGCTCCTTGATGAGATCGGACTGCTTCTTGCCAGCCTGCTCCATCCACTCCCGGAAGTACCAAGTGTGCTTGAAGTCGCGCTGAGTGGGGGCCTGCCGCGCCATGGTTCACATTTTCTGAAACGGCGGCGGGAAAGTCGTTAGAGTTAATGCGAACCTTACCCTTGACGTGGAGTTCGGGATTTGCGAACCTGCGAATATGGACCTACGGACGTATCGTGAACAGCGCGGCCTCTCACAGGAGGCGTGCGCCACGGCCTTGGGGCTCAAAAGCAAGAGCTACATCAGCGAGATAGAGACGGGGGCTAAGCCCGCGTCTCTGCATCTGGCGCTGAAGATCGAGCGCTGGTCGGGCGGTCACGTGAAGGCGTCCTCGATAAGCCCGGCGGCGCGCGAGGTTGCTGAACAAGGTGTTGCCGCATGACGCGCCAGACCCTTCCCGAGCTGTCTCAACGCTCGCCGAACTTCATCCTCATCCGCTCCCAACACCTCCACATGGAAGGCGAACACGTTGGGCGCGTCGATAAGGTACTCGGCGCGAACGATAGGTCGCCCGGCGACGTCGAGGGACGGGCGGGCTTCGACCAGTTCGACTTCAATCATTCACGAACCTCGGTCCCCTCCAGCCGAGTAGAGCGGTCGGCGATGGCGCCCCGTCGGCCGCTCGCCCTGGGGGTGGCGTGATGGTGTTAATGGCCATCGGCTGCGCTCTGATCTGGCTCGGCGGCGTCCTCATGGGGATCGGCATCGAGCGTCACCGCGCGCTTAAAGCCCACATTCGCAAGCGCCTTGGCGTTCCCGACCGCACCGTCCCTTTCATACGCGAAAGGGCGCAGCCTTGAGCCGCGCCCTCCGCCTGCCGCGCCGGTCACACCAGTCGCAATCCAGCGCGCCTCTCAAATTCTTCCGCCATCCCGACAAGGGTTTCGGCTGTCTTCGCGTCCCATACCGCAGCAGTTCGCCGCAAACGAACCGCCGCCAACGCGTATTGAGTCCGTATATCGTGGGCCACCCGCCCGTTCACCACTGTATCTCCCGTTTCGCCCGTCAGGTCAGGTTTCAACCATGACTGTGACGGCGGAAATGATACTCACCGATTTCGGGGCCAAATTACCCCTAGACCAACGCAGGCGAGATGCGCTCGCGGCCTATGTCCGCGCCACCCACAGCCGCACCCAGACGCGCCGGGGCGCACAAGCATGGTGCGAGGAGCGATGGGACCTTCGCGACTACGAGGCGAAAGACCTGCTCAAGGGCAACGCCTCGGAAACCGTATGGGAGAAGATCGTCAAGCACCCGAACGGGGGTTGGGCGGTTGTTATCCCGGTCCTCGGCTGCGTCATCGGGCAAAGCCTTGAGGACTACATCGAACAACAAGCTGAGGAGGCCCGCCGTGAACGCGCGGAATGGGATGCCAGGGAACGTCATCTGGAGGCTCTTTCAGCTCGGATTTCTCAGCCTGATCGCGTGGACCGGCAAGCGAGTTAGCCGGTTGGGTCCTGTGGGTCAGGACATGCGCGAGTGGGCGGTTGGCCGACTGAAACGGCGCTGAATTTTCCGGCCAGCCGGGGGCCGTAAGTCCCGGCGGGAAGAGATGGGGGGGCGTCGTGACGCTCGCGACTTATGGCTGAGACGCGTTTTCCGGTGCTTCACGCCGTCCTGACAGGCGAGCCCGCGCCGCAGGCCCAGCTCGTGCAGGCGTGGCATGAAGCCAAGGACCTTATCGCCGAAGCCGAGGGCAAACACGCCAAGGTCATCCCCCTGCGAAGCAAGCTCAAGTCCCTGACGCACCTTAGGCTGGTGGAGGGGGTATGACCGAGCCGCGTACCGTCATTCTCCAGCTACCGCTCCCGCCGAGCGCCAACAACCTGTTCCCCGGCAAGCAACGCCGCTTCCCCTCCAAGCGATACAAAGCCTGGCAGACCGAAGCCCTATGGGAGGTTAAGCGCCAGATTCCCGGCTTCCGCGTCATCGACGGCCCCTACCACATGATGCTGCGGGTCAACATGGCCCGCCGGGGCAAGATCGACGTCGCCAACTACGAGAAGGCGACCTCCGACCTCCTCGTGACGGCCGGCGTCATATCCGACGACTGCAACGCCCAGATCATCACGCTCCACAAGCTCCCCGACATCATCAAGGGCGGTCGCATCGAGGTCATCGTGAAGGAGGCGGCATGAGCCAACCCGCCTTCAAGTTGGGCGCCGAGCCCGTCGAACTTGACTACCGGATCATCGCCGAAGCCAAGCGGCTAATGCGGCGCGGAACCTCACTTGAGCAAGCCGCCGTCATCCTCGGTGTCCGCTCGCGCGGCCTCGACCTCTCCCTTTGGCGCACGATTGGCGGGGGCGGGTGGTGAGCGGAAGCAACTTCTGGACGCCCGCGAAGGTGGAAGAGGCCCGCAGGCGGCTTCTCGCGGGCGAGGAACCCAAAGTCATAGCCAAGGACATCGGCTGCTCCCGCTGCGCCCTGAACGCCAAGGCGTGGCGTGCGAGGTGGCGTGTCGCCAACGAGCCCGAACGCCCGATCCCCCACGCCATGCGCAAGCTCGCCGAGTTCGATCCCGTGGTCCGCCGCGCTCTTGAGGCGAGGGAAGCGGCATGATCGCGGCCAACGAGGATTACAACCCCTACGTCGCCGATCTCATGCAGATGGACCCGGCGCAGCTGCGGCAAATCCTTGCCACCGCAGGCGGGCTCCTCGCCCATAAGAGCAGCCCCATGGAGGCGCGGACGGCGCTCTACAACATCGGCGACAAGCTGTGGGCCAAGCCGACGATCAAGGCACTCGCGCTGGAGTTCTGCGCCCGGGAAGGCGTTACGCTGGAGGAGCTGACGGGCATCGAACGTGACCGCAACGCCGCCTGGCCCCGCCAGCACTTCATGTACCTCTGCGTCGTCGAGTACGAGAAAAGCCATGCGGCAGTCGGGCGTTTCCTGAACCGCGACCATACCAGCGTGATCCATGGCGTGAAGTCCCACAAGCGGAGGGCGGGGCTGTGACACCGCTAGCCTTCTATCGCCACCTGCTTTCCATCGGCACCCCGGAGGACGCAGCCTATGACATCGCGGCCAAGTTCGAAGCATCGGAGGCGGATAAGGTCCGCGCCATCTATGAGGGGATGCTGGCGAGCCTGACCAAGGACGCCAAGGCAGACGAGCGCCGCCGCAAGGACCGCGAACGCAAGGCGGCCAAGAAGGCTGGAATTCCGCAGAATTCCGCGGATTCCACCGGAAAGGCCGGAATTCCGCAGAACGCCGAACCCGCCAAGGACGCGCCCGCGCACGTAAGAGATAACCTACCTAGGTTAGTTACCTCTGGAAAGATTTCTTCTGCTGCTGGTGATTGCGCGAGCGACTGGCCGGAAAATCCACCAGGGGGCTGGGCCAAACACCTCGCCTCGCTGGCAGGCCCCGGCCTCGCCGACATCGCCAAGGCTCCCGGCCTGACCACCACGGCGGGAGAGATCATCCGCTGGCGCCAGATGGGCTGCTCGTGGGCCGAGGACGTGGTCCCGACCGTCGCCGGCCGCACGCTGAGGCCGAGGCCAAGCCCCATCGCCAGCTGGACCCTGCTGACCAGCGACGTTCTGGCGGCCAAGGCCCGGAGGGAGCGCCCCATCGAGGTTCCCGAGGCCACGGGGCCGCCCGCCGGAAGCTTCAGCGCCCAGCGCTCCGCCGAGTCCGCCGAGTCCACCCGCCGCGTCATCGAAATGCTGAAAGCCAATGGCTGAACCTCACGAAATCATCGAAGAAATCGAACGCCTGGCGGTCCACTGCCGCCCGCCGCTGATGAGCGTCGAGGACCAGGCGCGGTGGAAACTCGACTGGTGTTCCGACCTCGCGCCTCACCCCATCGAGGCCATCCGCTCGGCCTGCCAACGCTGGCGCAACGGTAACGACCGCAAGTTCCCGATGCCCGGCCAGCTTCGCCCGCTCATCGCGGCGGCCATGCAGAGCGCGCAGCGGGGGCCGGTGGAGGGAACCGAGGCATGGGGGCCGGTCAGCGACGCCGAGTACGACCGCATGAGCCTTCGCGACAAAATCCGTCACCAGCGCATCTTGGGCGCCGAGGCCAACCGAAAGGCTGGCCCGATGTTCAAGGGCGGCCGTCACCTCACGGCCGACGAGATGCCCGAAAGCTGGAGCATCTGGCGGTCGCGGGCCGAGGGTCACTACGCCGAGGCCAAGCGTCTGACGGCGTTCCTGAAGTCCGGTGAGGACGCAGCATGAAGCCCACCCCTAGCCATTCTACCAAAATCACCAGATAATACAATCACTTCAAGTCGGGGAACGCAGTATGGGAAAGGCCACGAAACCGCGAGGCTCATCCAACGCCGGTCGCCCGGCGCAAAGGGGTGAGCGCTATGCCTGCGGCAAGCTCAAGCCCGCCAAGCCGCATGTCGTCGATTACCTGACGCGGGCGGCGCACGACTACAACCCACTCGGCCTCGCCACCGAGATGGGCTTCGTCCGCTCGCACCTGCACAGGGCAGGGGAGGGCTTTGCCCGCATCTACCGTCGCACAGGCTATACGGGCTCGCGCGTGACCGGAAGCGGCCTGCACGAGGTAGAGGAGCGCCCGGAATGGAGGGCCGCGCTATCGACCATGCCCGACGCCGAACTGGTGGCCGCCTTCGACCGCGTGTTCAACGTCTTTGGCGACGACGGGGAACGCAGGACCGAGGCCCGCAAACAGTGGAAGGCGATCAACAAGCGCCTGACGCCGGCCGAGCGCAGCGAGCTTATCAGCGTCTGCATCGTGGGCGACACGCCGTTCTGGCTGTTGCACATGGCGCAGGGTCGTGAGCTGAACGACAAGTGGCTCGCGCGATCCGAGATGTTCCTGAGTGGCCTTCGCAAGGTCTGCGCCTGGTTCATGGAGCAGCGCGAGGTCCCCACCGTCGTGCAGCTCCCGCCGCGCCAGAAGACACCCGGCCCCAAGGTCATCGACCGGACTGAGTATGTGAACGAGGCGGGCGAGCTGCTTTTCGTGGCCGAACGCAAAATATCGCGTCGGAGCGCTTGACGGGCGCCATTAGTTGTGGCAGTTTCCGAAATGAAAGGCTCGCGGACGTGTGCGGGCGACACGCCGCTGCGGAGAAATCCCGGCGGCTTTTTGATTCCAGGTTCCCGCTCTGCTTCGGCATCGGGCATTAAGACCCGCCGCAGACCCTCGGGCGAGCGACGGGCCGTCCGGGTTGATCGCCGGACGTAGGCGCCCCTCCAGCGGCTTCGGCATCTGGACGCGCGGCGAGAGCTTTGGACTGGGGTTTCTCGGTTGGGCTCTCGCCGTAGCACTTTCATACATTTCCGAGATCGCGCCCGGCCCGGCCGACACACACCCCTCCCCGTAAAGAGCGGCTGAGAGGATCGGGCGCGTACCCCCTAGCTGTCGGGTTTTGGGTTCACCGTATGGGGACCGCCGCCCGAGAACGCCGGAAGTAGCGACCCGGCACCAATTTGTGGGCATCCCAGAGTTGCCCGTCTTCGCGCCCAAGAGCGCGACCCGAGATCGCCAAACAGGCGAAGGTCTGCCGCGAACCATAGAGCGGCCATAGGCCCCTGCGGGGGTCGCTTGAGGACTACCAACATGGCTGACGAACCCAAGCGGTCGATGACCGTCGAGTACCGCGTGCGCCCGATCACCCGCTATCAGGTGACGCGCTACGAGAGCTGCCAGCAGGCGGGGACGCTCTCGCAGCTCGGCACGTACGACAACGAGCAAATCGCCTACGAGGTGGGCTACGCGCTCTGCAAGGCAGAGCATGACCGCCTCGGCCTCCCGCTGGGCGACGACAGGATCATCTACCCAGAGCCCACGTATTTGGGGGCGCCTCAGGCGGCCTAGGTGATGGCGGCGTCAGCCGTCCACGGACAGTTGGCGCCGCGACCCTGGGATGACCCCATAACCCCATTTCCCCACCCTGCACTGGAGGTGAGATGAGAGACGTCGGCCACATGGAAGCGACGGATTTCATTTACAGCGCGGCTAGCGTCTGCGCCCTGTCCTACGCCGAGGCAGTGGCGATCTACCTCAGGGCTCGTGGCCTGTTGGACGACGGAGTTACGCACCTGGGCGCGCCGATCCCGGCCGATTGGGAGCCTGACCCGCTTGGGCGGCTGTACGACCGCATCGAGGCCTCTTTCGAGGGCGACGGGCTCAGCCTGCAAGGTGGCCGCATCCATATCGTCAACGGCAGTTTCGCTTAGTCATGAACCCGGCGGAGATGCTGTTCGCGCTGCTTGTGGCGCACGCACTGGCCGACTACCCGTTGCAGGGCGACTTCCTAGCCAAGGCAAAGAACCGCACCGCGCCGATCCCCGGCGTTCCGTGGTGGCAGGCGCTTGGCGCACACGCGCTGATCCACGGCGGCTTCGTCGCGGCCATCACGGGCATCTGGTGGCTTGGCTTACTGGAGGCCGGCGTCCACGCGATAACGGACGACGCCAAGTGTCGCGGGCGCATCTCGTTCAACGCGGACCAGGCCATACACGCGGCCTGCAAAGTCATTTGGCTGGCCGTCGCTCTAGCCGCCTAACCCCCACCCCCAAGGGCAAGCCATGACCAAGTCCAACGACGAAGACATGCGCGAACACATCCACGCCGACGCCCACGACGAGCACACCCACCAGCCCGCCTGGAACGAGCCCAGCAGGAACCCGGTGTTCGAGGGTGACAGCGGCCTGAACGTCGGCGATGGCGGGAGCGACGGGTGAGCGACAACGTAGTTCACCTCAGCTTCAAGTCGCCGCACATGGCTGACGACGAGATGGCGTTCGTGGCCTGCGCCCATTGCCGCAACAAGACCTACACGCTGACCGAAGACAAGGTTGGGTACTTCCCGCTGATGCGCTGCGCCGCCTGCGGACAGCACATGGGCCGCATGGGCTGGGCTCACGACGACGACCCGGCCATTACCGCCTGACCCCGCTAACCAACACAGAGCCAGGAAACCGCAAGGTCTGGCGAAAGGTGCATCGGTGAGCCAATGGCCGACGACACTGCTTCAACAGAACGGAAACACCGTGGCCTCGTGCCGTTCAAGCCGGGTCAGTCGGGCAACCCCGCCGGCAGGCCCAAGGGCTCGCGCAACAAGCTCGGCGAGGCGTTCATAGAGGCCCTGCACGCCGACTTCGATGAGCACGGGCGGGCGGCCATCCAGAAGACCCGCACCGAGAAGCCCGACGTGTACGTGCGCGTCGTCGCCTCGCTGCTGCCGAAAGAGTTCAAGATCGAAACCACGAGCGATCTCACCGATGAACAGCTCGACGCTCGAATCCGCCAGCTTGCCGCCGCACTTGAAATCGGAATTGGCGGCCCTGCTGGAGGAAAAGAAGCGCCGGCTGGATCGCAACCGACTGGCGACGTACCGGCCGTACACTAAGCAGCGCGCCTTCCACGCCGAGGGCGCCGAGCACCGCGAACGCCTGCTGATGGCGGGCAACCAGCTTGGGAAGACCTACTGCGGGGCTGCGGAGGCCGCCTATCACCTGACGGGCCTCTACCCGGACTGGTGGCAGGGCAGGCGCTGGGATCGCCCGGTGCGGGCCTGGGCGGGGTCGAAGACGGGCGAGGTCACCCGCGACGGTGTCCAGCGCCTGTTGGTCGGTGAGCCCAAGGACGAAAGCCAGTGGGGCACGGGGATGGTCCCCGGCTCGGCCCTGCTGGACTGGTCACGGCGCATGGGCGTGGCCGACGCCCTCGACAACATCACGGTCAAGCACGTTCCCACCGGGGGAACATCGACACTGGGCTTCAAGAGCTACGACCAGGGCCGCCAGAAATGGCAGGGCGAGACGCTGGACGTGGTGTGGTTTGACGAAGAGCCGCCGCTGGACATCTACATGGAAGGGCTGACGCGGACCAACGCGACCGGCGGCATGGTCTATCTCACCTTCACGCCGCTGCTTGGCATGAGCGACGTGGTGGCGATGTTCCTGGGTGAGACGTGACCCGCTCCGTCACGCAGATGACGATTGACGACGCCGAGCACTACACGCCCGAGCAGCGTCAGTCGATCATCGACTCCTACCCGGAGCATGAGCGTGAGGCCCGCATCAAGGGCATCCCCTCCATGGGCTCGGGACGGGTGTTCCCGATCTCGGAAGAGGCCATCACCTGCGAGCCGTTTCAGATCCCGGAGCACTGGCCGCAGGTCAACGGACTGGACTTCGGCTGGGATCACCCGTTCGCGGCTGCCAACATGGCGTGGGACCGTGACGCGGACGTGATCTACGTCTGCAAGGAGTACCGTCAGCGCGAGCAGACGCCGGTCATCCATGCCGCCTCGATACGGCCCTGGGGCGTGTGGATACCGAACGCCTGGCCGCACGACGGCTTGCAGCACGACAAGGGCTCGGGCGAGGCGCTGAGGGACCAGTACGCGGCCCAGAACCTGAAGATGCTGGCCGAGAAGGCGACGTTTCCCGATGGGGGCAATGGTGTCGAGGCCGGCGTCATGGAGATGCTGGACCGGATGAAGACCGGCCGCTGGAAGGTGTTCAGCACCTGCGGCATGTGGCTTGGCGAGTTCCGGCTTTATCACCGGGTGGACGGATTGATCGTCAAGGAGCGCGACGATCTCCTCTCCGCCTCCCGCTACGCAATGATGATGCGGCGCTTTGCCGCGACCGCGCCCCGGTACGAAGAGGACTGGCGACATGAAGACAGTTCTCGCAGCGACCACACGGGGTACTAGATGAGCCTCGCCTACGAAGCCGAGTTGGAGCCCGAAGAGGAGGTCGAGACCCCCGAAACGCAGGCCAACGTCGAACGCCTGATCGCCAACATCAAATCGTCCAACCTCGCCAAGGACATGGACGACACCGAACTGGCCCGCATCGGTCAAAAGGTGGTGGAAGAGTACGAGATCGACCTCAACAGCCGCAAGGCGGCCAAGTGGGACGAGCGCAACAAGTCGGCCATGGACCTCGCCCTTCAGGTCAAGGAGGCCAAGAGCTACCCGTGGCCGAACGCGGCCAACGTCAAGTACCCGCTGCTGACCACGGCGGCCATCCAGTTCGCCGCCCGCGCTTATCCGGCCATCGTCGACGGCGCCACCGTCGTCAGGGGCAAGGTGCAAGGCAAGCCCAACGACCAGAAGCAGCAGCGCGCCGACCGCATCGGCCGTCACATGTCGTGGCAGCTGCTGGAGGAGATGGACGGCTGGGAGGAAGACACCGACCGGCTTCTCCATATGCTGCCGATCACCGGCTGCGTGTTCAGGAAGACGTGGTTCGACCCGATCAAGGGCCACAACTGTTCCGAGCTGATCCCGCCCGACAAGTTCGTGGTCAACTACTGTGCCAAGGACATCGAGACCGTTCCGCGCGGGACGCAGGTCTGCGAATACTATCCGCATGAGATCGAGGCCAAGTTCCGCGGCGGGACGTGGCTGCGGCAGGAACTGGGCGAGGCGCAGGACGCCGGCAACGACGAACAGGCGCCGCACACCTTCCTCGAACAGCACCGCCTGCTCGACCTGGACGAGGACAAGTACCCCGAGCCCTACATCGTCACGGTCCACAAGGAGACCATGAAGGTCGTCAGGATCGTGGCCCGGTATGACGAGGACGGGGTCTACGCCAATGATCGGGGCGAGGTCACCTGCATCAAGCCGGTCAGGTACTTCACCAAGTACGGCTTCATCCCCTCTCCCGATGGCAGTTTCTACGACATCGGCTTTGGCCAGCTGCTCAATGCGCTGAACGAGACCATCAACTCGACGCTGAACCAGCTGCTCGATGCGGGCCACCTCGCCAACACCCAGGGCGGCTTCATCGGCTCCGGGGTAAGCATCAAGTCAGGCCGGCTGCGGTTTGAGCCTGGCGAGTGGAAGAAGGCGGAAGTCGCGGGCGGGGCGCTCAAGGAGAACATCGTACCCCTGCCGGTCGGCAAGCCCTCGGCGGTGCTGTTCAACCTGCTTGGGATGCTGGTTGAGGCCGCGCGGGACATCACCGCGACCAAGGACATCCTGACCGGGGAGACCCAGCAGACCAACCAGCCCGTCGGCACGACGCTGGCGATGATCGAGCAGGGGCTGAAGGTCTTCACGGCGATCTACAAGCGCATCCACCGCTCGCTGCGTCAGGAACTGGCGTGTCTGTACCGGCTCAACCGCCTCTACCTGCCGCAGGAGCAGTATTTCGCGTTCCAGGACCAGCCCGAGGCGGTGTCGCAGCAGGACTACGCCGACGACATCGACGTGCTGCCCGTATCCGACCCCACGACGGTCAGCGACATGCAGAAGCTGGGCCGCGCGCAGTACCTCGGCCAGTTCCTCGGCAAGGGCCTGGACGACATGAAGATCGTCGAGCGGATGCTGGAAGCGGCGTCCGTGCCCGACATCGAGGAGTTGATGCCGAAGGGGCCGCCGCCGACGCCGCCCGAACTGCTCATCGAGCAGAAGAAGCTGAAGCAGGACGACCAACGCATCGCCCTCGAAGACCGCAAGGTCAAGCTGCTGGAGGCCAACGCCAAGGCGGGCAACACCGGCAAGTACGCGTCAGCGCTCGCCTCGCTGGCGGGCATCGGCGCCACGCCGGAAGGCAACATGGGCATCAACCCCGAGGCCCTGATCCTCGCCGAGGATTTGCACGCCACGGCCACGCAGGAAGTCGAGAATGAAGCGGTTCGACCAGAAGAGTTTCGAGGAATGGAAGAGCCACCACCTGACCAAGCTGTTCCTCCAGTACCTGACGGACCAGCAGGAAACCTTGGGCAAGGCATGGATGGCGGGGGAGAGCCTGTCGTCGGACCAGCAGACCAAGGCGGTCCTGATGGGGGAGTTATCGACCCTGGAATGGGCTGACGTAGCCTCCTTCTACAAGATCGACATCGAAGATACGGGCCAAGAGCCCTGACATCCGCGCACCCGCGCAGATAGCCCCTCGGGGCTCCCCACGAAGCACACGAGAAGTAATGAACACCAGCGGGATCACCCCGGCTGACGTGAAGGTGCTGTTCCTGCCTGATCCGGTCGAAGAGAAGACCAAGGGCGGCATCATCCTCGCCGACACCATCCGGGAAAAGAGCCAGTACGCCGCCATCAAGGGGACGCTGGTCGAAGTCGGGCCGAACGCCTTCCTCGAATGGGGAGACGGCAAGCGGCCGCAGGCGGGCCAGCGGGTCGTCACGGCTCAATACGCCGGCCTCAACATCGAAGGCGCGGACGGCCTGAAGTACCGCCTCTGCAACGACGAAGACATCATCGCTGTCCTGAAGGAAGGCCAATGACCGACGAAGCAGCGGCCGAAGAGGCCGTAGTCGAGACCCCGGAAGCCGAAGCCGCACCGGACGCCGAAGCCAAGGCCATCCGCCTAGGCTGGAGACCCAAGGACGAGTTCAAGGGCGACCCTGACAAGTGGGTCGATGCCGCCGAGTTCGTGCGTCGTGGGGAAGAAGAACCCGCGCTGGCGAAGGCCAACTACGCCAAGCTCGAAAAGGCCCTCGAACGCGCGACGACCAAGATCGCGAGCCTGGAGACGACGCACCAGAAGCTCGTTGAACACCTCTCGACCTCCGAAAAGCGGGCCTATGACCGGGCCAAGCGGGAGATCGAAGCCAGACTGGATCAGGCCGCCGAGGCCGGTGATGTGGAGGGTGTCAGAGCCGCCACCCGCGAGATCACCGACCTTACCAAGGAAGCCGCCGCCGAGCCGAAGAAAGACGCTCAGGCCGCTCCCGAGGACCCGCCTGAACTGGCGGAGTGGAAGGAAGACAATCCCTGGTTCACCAAGGACGCCGTTATGCGCGGCGCGGCCATCGCCATTGTCGATGAGCTGATCGCCGACGGCGTGACCGACCTCAAGAAGCAAATCAAGGAGGTCGACAAGCGCATCCGGGCCGAGTTCCCGCACAAGTTCGAGAACCCGCGCCGCCGCGAACCCGCCGCCGTCGAGGGGGCCAACAACGCTCCCAAGAAGACCGGCAAGACCTACGCCGATCTGCCCGCCGACGCGAAGGCGATGTGTGACGATTTCTGCAAGAACATCAAGGGCTTCACCCGCGAGAAGTTCGTTCGCGACTATCAGTGGAGCTAGAAGGATATGACGATGACCGATGAAGTCCGCACCCGCCGCCCTCGCGCCGAAGACACCGCGCAGGACGCCACGCCAACGCCGCAACGCCGCCGCCGCGCCTCGACCGGGGGGTTCGCCCTCAAGCTCGACGCGCCGCAGCGGGAAGGCTTCGTGCGCCGTTTCGTGAACGCTGATCCGTCCCGCATCCGGGCCATGGAGCAGCTTGGCTACACCCTCGTGGACGAACGCGCCGGCGAAGCAGAAGCCCGCACGGACGGCCTTGGAACGAGGATCGCCCGCCATGTGGGCAAGGACGAGAACGGGGCTCCCGTTCAGGCCGTCCTCATGGAAACCCCTGTCGAAGAATACGGGTACGGCGTCGCCGACAAGGAAGACGCCCGCAAGCCCTTCGAAGAAGCCATTCGCCGCTCTGCCGACACGACCGCTGAGGTCCCAGGCGTCTACCAGCCCGGCCAGAGCACAATCCGACACTCGGGCTAAGGCCCAAGGAACACTTCAATGGCAAACCCTGACACGCCGCGCGGGCTCAAGCCCGTGGGCTACGTCGGTGGCGCTCCCTACACTGGGGCCGCCACCCTGTACTCCGTCGCCGCTGGTGACGGCACGCGTATCGGTATCGGCGACCCGGTTACGACCGCCGCCGTCGGCACCGGCCAGACCATCAATGGCGTCACCTCCATCGATGTCATCCGCGCCGCCTCTGGCGACGTGATCACCGGCGTTGTCGTGGGCGTGGTCCCTGTGACCTCGACTTCGACGCCCTACCGCGCCGCCTCCACCCAGCGCCAGCTGCTGGTCGCCGACGACCCGAACCTCGTCTTCGAGATTCAGGAAGCCAGCGGCGGCACGGCCCTGACCGCCAACGACATCGGCCTCAACGCCGACTTCGTGGTGGCCGACTGCTCGACGACCACGGGTTACTCCAACGTCGAGCTGAACAACGGCACTGAGGCGGGGACCAACACCCTCGATCTCAAGATCGTCGGCTTCGTCAACGCCCCGAACAACGCGATCGGGGAACACGCAAAGTGGCTCGTGCGCATCAATCGCCACCGTCACGTCAACCAGATTGCGGGGATCTAGACCATGTCAGCAGTCAACACCGGCAACATCGCCAAGCTGCTCTGGCCTGGCCTCAACGCCATCTGGGGCGAGTACAAAGAGCACCCGATGGAATATCGGGACCTGTTCGACACCCAATCGTCGGACAAGGCGTACGAGGAAGATCAGCTCCTGCCCGGCCTGGGCCTGGCGCCGATCAAGACCGAGGGCGCCGCGACCCAGTACGACTCCACCGCTCAGGGCCTGACCTCGCGCTATACGCACGTGGCCTACTCCCTGGGCTTCATCCTGACCCGCGAGGCGCTGGCCGACAACCAGTACAAGTCCAAGGCCCTCAAGGCGATGCGTATGCTGTCTCGTTCCTTCCGTCAGACGAAGGAAACCGTCGCCGCCAACGTCTACAACCGGGGCCACACCTCCGGCTATACCGGCGCTGACGGCAAGGTGCTGTTCGCAACCGACCACCCGACCATCGGTGGCAACCAGTCCAACCGCCTGACCACGGCGGCGGACTTCTCGGAAGCGGCCCTTGAAGACCTCTGCGTCCTGATCGCCAACGCGCAGGACGAACGGGGCCTCAAGGTCGCGCTGCAACCCAAGAGCCTGCACATCCCGACCGCCCTCATGTTCGAGGCGGCCCGGGTGCTGAAGTCGCTGGGCCAGAACGACACCGCCAACAACGCGACGAACGCCCTTCGTTCGATGGGCCTCTTCCAGGACGGCGCGAAGGTCAACCACTACTTCGACGACACGGACGCATTCTTCGTGCGCACCGACGCCGAGCAGGGGCTGATCCACTTCGAGCGCGAAGCCCCTGAGTTCACTCAGGACAACGACTTCGACACCTCGAACCTGAAGTACAAGGGCTACGAACGGAACAGCTTCGGCTGGACCGACTTCCGCGGCGCTTACTCGAACGGCGGCGGCGCCTAAGCCATCGCCTATCGGGGCCGGGCTTCCCTCCCGGCTCGGCCCCACCCCTTCCTCAGACATTCTGCGACGACCTGGGGCGCCACCCTGGCTTCTCCGGCTGGGCCGTCGCGCATGGAGACTACAATGGCACTGACCAATTTCCCCGGCGGGATTTCCTCGCAAGGCGTTCCCGTCATCGGCGGGCCTTCGTTCTACGGCCGCTACTGGTTCGTGGACGCCAAGACCGGTTCGGACGGCAACAGCGGCAAGAGCCGCGACCGTCCGTTCGCCACCATGGCGAAGGCGTTCACGCAGCTCGACTCGAACGACGTGATCATCTTCCGCGGCAAGGTCCGCGAACAGGTCACCGCGCCCGACGGCGTGTTCGATGTCACCATCATCGGCGCCGGCAATCGACCCCGCCACGCCGACGACCACACCGAATCCGGAGGCGCTCGCGGCTCCTCGGCGGCGACCTGGGTGCTGCCCACGTCCCCCACGGCGGCGACCCCGCTCTTGACGGTCCGCAACCAGGGCTGGCGACTTCAGAACTTCCTCATGGGCGCCGACACCAATCAGGTCTGCGTCGATCTGGTCACCAACTCCGAAAGCGGCGACGACGAGTACAGCGCCGGCCACTTCTCCTGTTACGGGATGCGGTTCGACGGGGCCGGGATCGGCATCCGCGACAACGGCCCGGCCGGGTTCGTCGGCATCCACGACAGCTTCTTCCGGGGCCAGACCACGGCCATTGCGGTCACCGCCGGCGCCGGGCCTGGAACCCGTTCGTGGTGGGAGATCACCGGCAATCGGTTCGAGAGCAACACCAACCACGTTGTGGCCGCCCTCGACCGCGCCCTGGTCAAGGGCAACATGTTCATGGCCTTCACGACCAAGGCGCTGGACGTGTCGGGCGGTTCGGTCGGGCTCAACGTCGTCACCGAGAACGTGTTCACGGGCGACTACAGCACGGCCGCCTACGTCTCCGGCACGGACGACTTCTGGTTCAACAACCACGCCATTGACGCGGCTGAAACCGAAGTGGACGCCGACGGCAAGACCAACGCCGTTCCGGCCGCCTGATCCTGACGGGGAGGGCTTCGGTCCTCCCCACACCTTTAGGAGGCCAGCATGGCAGCCGACACAGTTACCAGCCGCACGATCATCGACGGCCCGCGCAACGTCGTCATGTCGTTCACCAACGTGAGCGGCGGCGATGGCGAGGCGGCCGTGACCAAGGTGGACGTGTCCGCCCTCAGCGGCTCGCCCGCCACGGTCTCGATCAGGCGCGTCCGCTACAGCGTCTCCGGTATGGTCCTGACCATCCTGGAAGACGCCGACACCGACGTTCGCGTGCTCGACCTTCAGGGTGACGGGATTCTCGACTTCTCCGAGTTCGGCGGCATCCCCAACAGCAAGGCCGCTGGGTACACCGGAGACCTGAAGTTCACCACCACGGGTCACACGGCGAACGACAGCTACTCCGTAATTCTGGAACTCACCAAGCAATGACCGGTGAGCAGCGACCGGGAGACCATCGCGTCATTTGCGACCGGTCAGGCTTCAAGTGCTGGGCCTCGGAAACGGTCATCGAGTGGAACGGGCTACGCGTCCTGAAGCGCTTCGCCGACGGCTCCCGCCATCCGCAGGACTTCGTGCGCGGCGTCAAGGACGACCAGTCGGTGCGCAATCCCCGTCCCGAAGGCGCCGACGTGTTCCTTGAGCCCGGCGATGTCACGGCTGCCGACCTGTAGGTGACGCATGGCGACCAGCGCTTCCACTGACTTCAACCGCACGGCGGCCGATATCGTCAACAAGGCGATGCGTCTGTGCGGCGTGAAGGGGCAGGGCTCCGCGCTGTCGGCGGCGGAGATGGAAGACGGGCTTGAGGCCCTGAACCTGATGCTCAAGACGTGGAGCACGAACCGCCGGCTCTCCCTGTTGGCTGAGGGCACGATCACGCCGCTGCTGGCCACGGCATCCTACGCGCTGTCGGCCAAGGCGCTGCGGGTGCTGTCGGTCCGCCGCCGCGTCTCCGGCAACGATGTGCCGCTGATCGAGCTGTCCCGCGAGGAGTACTACGACCTTCCGACCAAGGCCGCGACGGGCACACCGAACAGCTTCTATTACGACCCCCAGCGGACCACGGGCACGGTGTACCTGTGGCCCACGCCCGACGCCGGCTTCGTCGCCAACGGCTCGCTTCGCTACACCTATCGCCGCGTGATCGAGGACATCGACGCGCAAGGTAACGACCTCGACCTTCCGCAGGAGTGGTTCGAGGCGATTGCGTATAATCTCGCCGACCGGCTGGGCGATGAATACCCCCATGAGGGGCAGGATCGTATCGCCAAGCGGGCCGCCGAACTCCTTGCTCAACTGGAGGGCTTCGACCAGGAGCCCGCCAGCCTGTTCATGAGCGCCGAATGAACCCTGTCCCGATAGGAATCGTCGGTCCCTCGTCCAAGACCTATACCGAACATCAATCTTCCAGACTGGTGAACGGTTACCTCGAACAAGGCGACGGCGACGCCAAATCCCCCGTCGCCATTATCGGAACGCCGGGAATTTCGACGTTCTGCACGCTGTCTGGCGAAATCCGGGCGATGCACGTCATGGACGGCAGGCTGTTCGTGGTCGCCGGCAGCAAAATTTACGAGGTTTACGCGGACGCCACGACCCGCGAGTGGGCCTCGCTGCCCTCGGACGAGGGATTCTGCGGCCTGTCGGACAATAACGGGAAGATCGTCGTCGGAGACGGCTATTTTCGTGTTCTCGTCCTCGATGAAGGCACGCTGACCCCGGTCCTGGTCGAGGACGAGACGCCTCTTGAGGGCTTCTGGTCGGCCTTCATCGACGGCACGACGCTCTATCAGGAGCGAAACACGGGCCAGGTCTGGTATTCCGACCTCAACGACCCCCAAACCGTCGGGGGGCTGAGTTTCGGGGCGGCTGAAGGCTCTCCCGACAAGAACGTCCACTTAGCAGTTCTCAACCGCGAAATCGTCATCTCCCAAACGGGCTCGATTGAGTATTGGGCCTCCACCGGGGACACGGATGACCCCTTCGCGCGGGTGTCCGGTGGGTTCGTGGAGGGGGGTGCGCTAACCCCCTTCGCCGAGGCAGACAATTCGCTGTTCTGGATCGACGCCGACGAGTCCGGTCAGGGTATCGTTCGCAGGTTGTCGGGGTATGAGGGTGTCCGCGTCTCCACCCACGCGGTCGAGAAGGCGATCCGGGAGTATTCCGGCGACCTGACGAAGGTCAAACCCAGGACCTACGTGGAGGAGGGCCACACCTTCGTCGCTTTCGACCTTGATACGACCTGGGTCTACGACGCGGCGACCAACTGGTGGCACGAGCGCGGCTGGACCAACCCGGCGACGGGGGAGTTCGAAAGGCAGCGCCAGAACTGCAACGCCTTCTGTTTCGGCCGCCATTTCGCCGGGGATCGGGCCAACGGCAAGGTCTACGTCCAGTCGCTGACGACCTATTCCGACGCGGGCGATCCGCTCGTCCTGGAGCGGATAACACCCCACCATTTCGGGCAGGGGAGAGCCTTCACCTGTGACGAGCTGGAAGTCTTCATGGAGACGGGCGTCGGGCTGGACGGCGCGGTCCAGGGCTCCAATCCCTCCGCCATGCTCTCCTACTCCACCGACGGCGGGCGCAACTGGTCCAACGAGATTACCGCGTCTATCGGCCGGATCGGCGAGACCGATACCCGCGTCCGCTTCAGGCGGCTCGGCAGCGGGCGTGACTGGGTCTTCCGCTTCAGGATATCCGATCCCGTTCGGCGGATAATCACTGGAGCGCAGGCCAGGGCGAGGGCGGGCCGGTGAAGTACATCGTCCCCCGCAAGGAGATGGCGCAGCTCGGGTTTCCGAGGCCGCTCATTGAACTGATATCGCAGCTCGCCGACTTCGCGCGGACGCAAGAGGACCTGGAGGCTGCGCAGGATGACATCGAGACCGCCGAGGGGAACATCGAGACCCTTCAGACGGACCTCGACGCGCTGGAGGAGGAGGTTGCCACGCTCCCGCTCCTCATCCCCCCCGCCCGGCCGCTCTCGATTGAGTCTACCGACATCACGGACGCGCTGGGCTTCACGCCGGCCAATGTGGCGGGCGACACGTTCACGGGCGACGTCACGGCGCCGAACTTCATCGGCAACCTGATCGGAAATGCTGACACCGCGACGCTGGCGCTGGCCTCTGAAACGCTTCTGACAGCTCGTTCAATCGCCGCGACGGGTGACGGCGCCTGGTCGGTCAGTTTCGACGGCTCGGCCAATGTCTCGGCGGCGCTGACCTTGGCGACCGTGAATGCCGACGTTGGGACGTTCGGCTCCACAACCCTGATCCCTGTCCTGACAGTCAACGCAAAGGGCCTCGTGACTGCGGTTTCCACCGTAAGCCTGCCGCCAGGCGGGGCGTGGATGCCGCTGGCGAAGGGTACGGAGCCGATTGAGTTCGTTTCCAACGGCGAAGGGGCTCCAGTCATGGTGGCGTTCAATCCATGAGCGATCCGACCCTTAACTACTTCGTCGGCTCCGGCACGGCGGCGGAAAGGGCGACCTTCACGCCAGACCCCCCCACTCCGTCTGCGGGACCTGACGCGGGCTACGTCTTCTATGAGACCGATACCGGCCGCCTTTGGTCTTGGGATGGGTCCAACTGGAAGGTGATCGGCGCGGGTCGCCAGACTATCCCGATCATGGCGGCCGCGATGGTTGCCAACACGACCAACGGCGCCGCCTCAGGCACGACCGAGACCGCCACGAACGACGTCATGGTCCGGACGATGGACTTCGACCAGACGACTCAGGAGGGGGCGCAATTCATGGTCCCGATGCCCAAGGGCTGGAACGAGGGGACGGTCACATTTCAACCGATCTGGACGGCCTCGGCCGGCTCGGCGGCGGAAACAGTCGATTGGGAACTGCGGGCGGTGGCCTTCAGCAACGACGACGCGCTCGATGCCGCCTTCGGGACCGGTCAGACATCCTCTGACGCGCTGATAGCCACTGGGGACGTCCACATTGGACCGGAGAGTTCCGCCATCACCATTGGTGGCTCACCGGCCGAGGGCGATCTCGTCGCCTACCAGATTAGGCGCAACGTCTCGTCGGACAATCTGGCCGGTGACGCCAAGCTGATCGGCATCAACCTGTTCATCACCTATAGCGCTCCGGACGACGCGTGATCGTGCTTCCGAGTCTAAGCTACGCGGGCATTCCGGCGGCGGCTGGGGGTGGCCCGGCGGGGCCGACACCCGCCTTCAAGTCGGTCAGTGCAATAGGGGCCGGTACATCGCCCGTTGCCGTGACCTGGCCTGCGACGGCATTGAACGACGTCGCTGTTCTTCAGGTGTCCAGCAACACGCTGAACACCGTCTACACCATCGACACGCCCTCTGGGGCCTGGGGCGTGCTGGCGGGGCCGCAAACGCGGGAATCGCTGACGACCAAGGCGTTTTGGCTGCGCTGCGCCGGGACTGAGAGCGGATCGGTCTCGGTGACGATCTCGGGCGGCTCTGGCGGTAGCTCGCCTACAGCCGTAGCGCTGTCCCTGTGGACGGGGTGCAAGGAAACCGGCGATCCCTTCGAGGCCGCCACCGGGAATGGCGGTACGGGCTCGTCAATGGTGGGCTCCGCCATTGTTACGACCGGCGCCAATCGCCGCATCGTCACCCTCGGCGTTACGGAGAACGACGTGCTGTCCAACTCCGCGCCCAACTTCAGTGAGCGGTATGACCTGACCACCACGGCCGGGCTCGACGCGGCTTTAAGCTGTTACGACTTCGAGAAGGTGGCGGCCGGGTCGCAAGGGGCGGAGACCATCACGCTCGCGGCTGGTGTCAACCGCTGGTGCACCTTGAGCTTTGCGCTGTTGCCGACATGAACCTGAAACGCCTGTGCACAACGACGGTCAACTCGGCGGCGACAGTCGCCTACACGGCCGACTCCGTTAGCGCCCGCATCGACGCCATCACTCTGACCAACGACTCCGGCTCGGCTGTGACGGTGAGCATCTGGCTACCGGCTGGGGGCAATCCCTCAGCCGCCAACCGTGTGCTGAAGGACAAGAGCATCGGGGCGGGGCTGTCCTACGTCGTCAAGGAAGCCGTGCCTCACACACTGGAAGACGGCCACACGCTGGTCGCCTCCGCGTCTACCGGCGGGGTCGTTGCGCTCGTCGCATCGGGCATCGAGATTGAAGCCGCCGCGTAGGGCGACGCCCGATGACGTGGCGATGGTCGCCACGCTCGGCATCAGCTTTCACGAGCGCTTCGGGATCGGCCCCACCGGGTTCGAAGCTGCGTCGTTCGCGACCTCCGTTGCCCGGGTGGTCGAAGAGGGCGCGGTGTTCGTCACGGATAGCGGCGCCATCGGCCTCGTCCTCAGCCGGTCCATTCTCGACCACTCGAAGAGACTGGCGCTCGAACTCTTCTTCTACGCCCCCGACGGGGACGGAGATGCCCTCCGCAAGTCCGCCGAGGCATGGGCAGCAGAGAACGCCGACGTTCTCGTCATGAGCGCGCACGAGCCCGCCGAGCGGGCCTCCAACTGGTATCGCCGCAAGGGCTACGCCCCCCTCGGCCGGCAATTCACGAAGGTGATGTAGATGGGTCTGATTGTAGACTGGTTCTTTGGCGACAAGTCGAAGGACGCCCAGGAAAAGGCCGCCAACAAGGGCATCGAGGCCTCCAAGTACGCGACCGACAAGACGATCAAGTACCTCACCGAGACGCGCGACCAGATCAGGACGGACAACGAGCCGTGGCGTCAGGCGGGGACGCGAGCGCTTGGCCGCCTTGAGGGCCTTTCAACGAACCCCAACGCGTTCCAGGCCGATCCTGGCTATCAGTGGCGGTTCCAGCAGGGCGTGGACGCGGTTGACCGGTCCGCCGCCGCCTCCGGCCGGTTGAACTCCGGCGGGACCATGAAGGCGTTGACCCGCTACGGGCAGGGGTTCGGCTCGCAGGAGTTCCAGAACGTCTGGAACAGGCAGGCCGGGCTTGCCGGGGTCGGGCAGACGGCGAATGCCGCCAATGCGTCGGCCGGGCAAAACTTCGCCAATGGCGCGGGCAACGCCATGTTCAACCACGCCCAAAACCGCATCTCGGGTTACAACCAGATCGGTAATGCCCAGTCCAACTTCTGGGGCGGGCTGCACGGCTCCCTGAACAGCTACGGCAACATGTTCGCCAATCTCATGGGGGGCTTCTAATGGACCCCTATTGGGACGCCTACAGCAACGCCTTCAACGCGGGGCAGGCTCGGAATGAAGCCCTGAACGCGTTTATAACGAAGCGCCGTAACCGGGAAATCGGCAACGCGCTCGGGTCGGGCGATTACGCGGGCGCGGCGAAAAGCGCCTACGGCGCGGGCGACCTGCAAACCGGCATGACGATCCAGAACGCCGGCCGCGAGCAGGAAAAGGCGAAGCTGGAGCAGCGGGTCACGGCGCTCGGCAAGGCGACCGACGCGCTCCTGTCCATGCCCGAGCAGCAGCGCGGCCAATACCTGCAAAGCGCGGTCATTCCGATGCTGGGTCAGTTGGGGTTCAACGACCCCCAGATGGTGCAGCAGCTTCAGTCGGCGGACTTGTCGGACCGGTCGCTGGCCACCTTCCGCGCTATGCTTGGCGAGAAGGAGCGCGAGCTGAAGTTCATGGCCGCCGGTTCGTCCGTGTTCGTGCTCGACCCGGCGACCGGGCGTCAGGTGAAGCGTTACGAGGGCACGAAGTACATGAACGTGCCCCAGGGCGGCACGCTCGTTGAACTCGGTGATAATGAGCCCGAGGCGCCGGGGCAGACGCCATTGGATATCATCGCAGATGAGGCGCCCAACGCCGCCGTTACGAGCACGATCCGCACGCCAGACCGAAACCAACGCGTCGGCGGCGTTCCCAACAGCCGCCATCTCTCCGGCAACGCCATCGACCTGACCCCCGAGCCCGGTGAGACGACTGCACAACTGGCCGCCCGCCTGAAGCGGCGCGGGCTGGAGGCAATCGACGAGGGCGACCATGTTCATGTCGAGTGGGGCGACGGGCAGACCGAAGGTGGCGCAAAGGTCGTCGCTCGCGGAGCGACCAAGCCGCAGGACCCGCTGAAGGACCTTCAGGCCGAGAACATCCGCTCTCAAATCGCCGAGCGGGAGGCGAAGGTCGCCGACAAGGTGCAGCGCCGCGAACAGGCCGTCGAATCCGCCCGCGCGAAGGCGCAATGGGTCTCCGCGACCGTTGACGAGGCCATCGGCATGATTGGCGAGACCCTCGGTCTGTCTGGCGAGGCCGGGTTCGTCGGCAAGACGATGAGCAATGTTCCCGGCACCAAGGCTTACAACCTTGCGCGGACAATAGAGACCATCAAGGCGAACCTCGGCTTTGACGCCTTGCAGGAAATGCGCGCCAACTCCCCGACAGGGGGCGCCCTGGGGCAGGTTGCGGTGCAGGAACTCGTCGCGTTGCAGGCGGCCGTCACCAACCTCGACGTTGGCCAGACGGACGAACAGCTCAAGGCCAACCTGAACAAGGTCAAGACGCACTATGCCCGCTGGCTAAACGCTGTAAGCGGGGCGGGCGGGGGGGCGCCCGCCGGCAGCGTCTCGGCGCTTCCCCCGCAAGCGGCCCAGCAGCTCAAGCCCGGCAAGGTGACGACCTTCGCCAATGGCCAGAGCTGGACTCTGCGCAATGGCAAGCCCGTGCAGGTGAAGTAATGGCTGATCCGTGGGCCGTCCAGAGCGAGGCTGACGATGATCCTTGGGCGGTCGTTCAGGAGCGCCCAGCGAAGCCAAAAGCCAAGAAGCGCAAAGGGGGCTTCGTCGAATACGTCGCAGACGAAATCGGCGGAACGGTCGCTGGAGCGGCCCGCCAGTTCGGAAGGGACGTCAGGCGCGACCTGGACAAGGGCAGGGACGACCCCAACCCCCTTCGCGATCCTGTCGGGTTCCTCAAGGACGGCGCCGAGGACATTGGCTCTACGGGGCGGATGCTCGCCAGCGCCGGAAACCTTGCCCTGTCTCCGGTCACTGGTGCAGTAAACGCCTTCGCCGTAAGGCCTCTGGCGCGCGGCCTCTCTGCGCTTCCCATAGACCAGTACACCTCACCTGGCCCCGTCGCGACACTGCGCGGCGAGCGCCCACGCAAGGTGGAGGGCGGGGATCGTCAGGCCGAGAACGAACGCATCGTCGGCAACGCCTTCATGGCGCTTGGCCCCGGCAAGGCCCCGGCGCGCGCGGCGACACCCAGGCCCTCCGCGCCTAATCGCCTTGCGACTAACGTTGAGTCCTTTGATCGGGCCGGGGTGCGCCCCTCGCTTGCGGCGACTGGCGGCGGCCGAGCCGCCACATCCCTCGCCAACACTGTCGCAGAGAACCCAATTGCTGGCGTGCCGACGCGGGGCAGGCTGCGCGGGGCTGTTGAGGATGCCGAGGCGTCGGCGGGTCGCCTCGCGGCTCGCTACGGCGAGACTCGCGGGGCGCAGATCACTGGCGAGAACGTGCAGTCTGGCGTCCAGCGCTTTGCGCGGGACAGAGGCGTGACGCCCGCCAGCGCGACAGCCCCAGCCGCGCGCTCCTCATTTTCCGCGAAGGCCGACAGGCTGTACGAAGACGCCTTCGCCCCGATTGAGGATGCCGAGGCGGCCGTCGCAGCGCGGGCTGGGGCCGACGCCAGCCGCATGACCGCCGAGGCGGAAGCGGCGCGGTCGGCCCGCCTCGCTGAGCGTGAGGCGCTCGTACAACGGGCTGCCAAGGATGCCGAGTTGGAGTCGGCGCGTCGTGGGTACAGGGTCCAGCCGGAAACCGTGCCCGAATGGGACATCCCGGAGGTGTCGCCTACGGCGCCGAGGCCAATCGTCATCCCGACACAGACTGGCGCCGTAGTGCGCGACATCGCGCAACGGGTCAATTCGCCAGCCCTTTCGCGCCTAATTACCGACAAGACGCCGACGCGTATCCTTAAGGCCCTTGAGGAGGACGCCAGCAACGTTCGCTTCAACGATCTCCGCGAGCTTCGCACCTGGGTCCGCACGGCGCAACGCGACGAAACCCTACGGCAGGGGATTACCAGGGCGAACCTTCAACGGCTGGAGGCCGCGCTTACCGAGGACATATACAACGCTACACGGCAACTCGCCGGCGAGGGGGCCTTGGCCCGCCTCATGCGCGCCGACCGGTTCTACAAGGCTGGCGTTCAGCGCATCGACCGCGCCTTGGAGAGCTTCGACGCGGCGGGTTCGGGCGAAAGCGCCTACACCCGCGTCGTACAGGCGGGCGGCTCGACCAGCTCGGCCGATGCGCAAAAGCTGCTTTCGCTCAAGCGCTCGCTGAACGCGGAGGAGTGGGGGGATGTCGCCGCGAACATCGTTGCGGAGCTGGGCAAGCCGACCGCTGGTGCGGCTCAGGTTGGAGAGCCGGGCTTCTCCATTTCCACGTTCGTGACGAACTACAACAAGCTCTCGCCGCGTGGCCGCGACATCTTGTTCGGCCCTGTCGGCGGCGGCGGCGCCAAGGCGACGCGCCTTCAGGCCGAGCTGGACAACCTCGCGCGCGTCATCGGGATGCTAAAGGAGGTCGAGAAGGGCGCCAACACCTCCAAAACCTTCGTCAACGCGCAGGCGGCGGCGACCGTCACCGGCGCTGTCATTGAGCCCGTGACGACGGCTTCCTTCCTTGGGGCGTTTGCCCTAGCCGGTGAGATGCTTACCAACCCGGTCGTCGTGCGCTGGCTGGCGCGATTGGGTAGCGCGAAGGCGCGAGGTCCGGGACCGTTCTCCGCCGCCCTAAAAAACCTTGCCAAGGCGGCCAACGATAATGCCGCCCTTATGCCGCTGGCAGTTCAGGCGCGGGCTCTGGCCGGATCTTCGGCAGCCATTTCAGCACCCATAGCTGCAGAGGAAACGCCAGATAGTAGGTAGCCCCGAAGAAGGGGTCTGGCGTGCCTACCAAGAACCACACCAACAAGACGAAATGAGCTGCGCGGATCACGCGCCGGCCGCCGCTTCACGCATCTGCACAACCTAACACGAAGGCTACCGCATGGCAGTCGCAAAGTTTGACGTCATTGAACAGTACCTCGACAACGCCGGGGCGCTGCTGAATGGCGGCCTGATCTACACCTACGCCGCGACCACGGAAACGCCGCTGGCGACCTATACGGACTCGACCGGCAACACGGCCAACGAGAACCCCGTCGAGCTGGACAGCGCCGGCCGCGCCTCGCTGTGGTTCACCAAGGGCACTGCCTACAAGGTCGTCATCAAGACCGCCGCCGGGGTGACGCTGAAGACCGAAGACGGCCTTGTCATCATCGACGAGACCGACCTTCAGGAGGAGATCAGCTACCTCGTCTCCTTCGATTACACGGGAGATGAAGGCCCTTCGGCCAACTTCCGCTTCGGCGGCGGTCATGTGCTGGCGGAAGATGTTACCTTCCCGGCGAATTTCACGGGCGCCTACGGCCGCTGTGATACGGGCTCGAAACCCTCCGCTCAATACATCATCACACTGAAGAAAAACGGGACCGAATGCGGCACGGTCACGATTGAAGACACGGGTGTGTTTGCGTTCGCGAGCGCGAGTGGCGCTCCGGTTGTTGGGACAAAGGGACAGCAGATCACCGCGCACGGGGCAAGTTCCGGCGACGCCGACCTTAACAACTTCGCCTTCACCTTGCCGGGGACGATCCAGTGACGATCCTCTTCGCAAGCGGGGAGCTTGACGCCATCCTCCCCTCCGAGTCTTCGGTGTTCGAAGAGCCGACGCTAAGTCCAATCGGCATCTTCTCGGAAATTTACGACGCCGAGTACGCCCGCTGCGCAATCCGCATCAATCAGGCGACGGCCTATGCTGAAGCGGGTGGCTGGTCTTCGGCAACGACGTTCTGGTTCCATGCCGAAGTGACCTACGCCGCGCCGGTCATCTCCGTAACCCTGCTGAACTTCTACAGCGGTAGCACCGAGGTTTTCCGAGTCCGCGTCATCGGAACCACGTTCCAGATGCAATACCTAAGCGCGCCGGGAACCTTCACCAACATCGGCGACAGTTTCTCCCTGTCACAAGTCGTGCGACACCGCATTGACGTCAAGCTCGTTCCCGCGACGGGCGAGGCAAAGTTCTACGCCGCTGGGACATTGCGGGCCTCGGACACCATCGGGAACATGTCGCAGTTCTCCGGCGTCACCAAGGCGCGCATGTGGAGCGCTTCAACGGCCTACTGGTCGCAAGTCCTTTGCTCGACGACGAGTACCGTTGGGCGAGCCGTTTCGGTTGATCCCGCCACCGGCAATGGCGCAAACACCGCCTGGACCGGGGACTATACGGGCATTGACGAGGCGACCTACTCCGACGCCGACGGAATAACCTCAGGCACCGCGACCCAAGTTGAAACCTTCACCTGCGCCGGCGCCACGGTAAACGGCTTCAAGGTGGAGGGCCTGGCCGTCTGCGCACGCGTGAAGTGCGGCGAGACGGGGCCGCAGAACATCCAGACCGCCGTGCGGACCTCTTCGACCAACTACTTTTCCTCCACGAGTGCGCTAACGCTGGGTTTCACGGGCGTGTGCGGGATTTGGGAGCAGAACCCTAACACGACTGCCGATTGGGTCACCGCAACCGCGCAAGCCGCTGAGTTCGGCGTGAAGTCAATCGCATGACGATCACCTGCTCCAAGAACACCAAGTTCCTGATCGCGGGGCCTGGAACGGACGTGGCCGTGGCTACAAAGGTGACCAAGTACCTCATCATCGACACAGGTACGGTCGTTGATCCGGGCGAGGCTCCGGTCATTCGCCGCGACACTCGTTGGACCGCCACGCTGGCGCGCCGCCCCTAGCCTCCAGTGAAAGCCTACTGAATGAGCGCTCACCCTATGCAGGAAGCGGCGACGAAACTCGTCGTCGGACCCGGTGTCACCCTGATCGGCTTTCTGACATTGAACGATGTCGCGTTAGTCGCGGGTATTCTCTGCTCACTGGTGATCGCAGCGCATACAAGCTGGAAGTTCTGGACTGAGTTTCAGGACAGGCGGGCTCGACTGAAATGAAGGCCCTGAAGGAGCTTCTGGCCCTCGCCTTCACCCCCGTCTGCACGCTGATCGCGCTCTGGCTGATCTGGTCGTTCATGTACGGGCCGTGGACGATAGAGAGCGAGAGGCTTCGGCTTATCGCCCTCGGCTGCACGCTGGGGGGCTATGTCGTCCTTCAGGGGCTTGGCGGTCTGTGGCTACAGGGCAGGGGGATAGACCGTGTCTCTGTCAAAGGCCCCGGCGGGTTCGAGGCAGAGGTGGATGCGGAGCGCGATTAGCGCCCTGCTGGCGGCGTTTCTCGCCACCTGCGCCTCACCCCCTCCGCAACCGCTGAAAGCCTCTCAGCCCGCCTCCTACGACCACTACGTAGGCCATCGCGGCGGATGGAAGTCACCCACGCTTTCCAAGCCCGGCATGCCGTCGTGTCGGCATGGGTGCAAAGCCTAGGAGCCTGAATGGCGATCACCGCGAGCTGCGGCCACGAGGTCGCCGATTATAACGACCTGCAAACTGTGCGCTACGCCAGCGAGGACTGCGACGCCATAGATGGCTTCGTGCCGTGCGTTTCGTACGCGGAATACTGCGCTAGGTGCGCCCGGAAGGCGCGACGGTGGCCCGAATTTCTGGCGAACGATGAGGCGGCTGACGAGTGGCTGACAAGGGCCGCCGCCGAACACTTCGCCAAGCGGCACGGCAAATAGGAGCCTGAATGCTTGATCCCAAGCTGAAGGACTACGCCACCGAGACACAGGCCCGTTACATTGATGCGGTCAACCTGCATGGATCGGGGCGCAAGGCATCCGAAGCCCTTGGCGTCAGCAAGTCGGCGGTCAACAACTCCATCAAGGCGTGCATAAGGGCTGCGGCGAGGCAGGGCTATAGCCCCGACCACGACATGACCCGGCCCGTGCCCGATGGGTTCCGGGTCAAGGGCGTCTCGACCTACTACGACAGCGAGGGCGTAGCGCGGGGGCAATGGGTCAAGTCCACGGCGGATGAAGAGCGCCAACAAGCCCTCATCCGGGAGGCCGCTGAGGCTCTAGCCGAAGAGATGCCCCGGCTCGATCTGCTCGAAGGCCCGTCAACGACGCTGGCCAAGCTCGCCAACCTCTACGTCGTCACTGACTACCATGTTGGGATGATGGCCTGGCGCCGCGAGGGCGGGGCCGATTGGGACCTGAAGATCGCCGAGCAGACCTTGATCGGCTGTTTCGAGCAGATGGTGGCCCGCTCACCGCGAGCCCGTGTCGGCATCCTCGCCCAACTTGGCGATTTCCTGCACATGGACGGGTTGCTCCCCGTCACCCCGACGAGCGGGCACGTGCTGGACGCGGATGGTCGGTACTCCAAGGTCGTGGGCGTCGCCATGCGGCTGCTGCGGCGGCTGATCGACATGATGCTGATGCGCCACGACGAGGTGCATGTCATCCTCGCGGAGGGTAACCACGACATCGCCTCGTCGGTCTGGCTGCGCCACATGTTCGCCGCGCTCTATGAGAACGAGCCTCGCGTCACCATCAACGATTCCGAGCTGCCGTTCTACGTCATCCAGCACGGCCGCAACATGCTGTGCTTCCACCACGGTCACCTGAAGAAACTCGAAGCGCTGCCCCTGCTATTCGCCGCCGAGTTCCCGCAAATCTGGGGCGCGACGGACTTCCGCGTCGTCCACGCCGGCCATAACCACCACGAGTTCCTGAAAGAGCATTCGGGCATGACGGTGCACCAGCACCCCACGCTCGCCGCCCGCGACGCCCATGCCAGCCGCCACGGGTGGCACGCTGAACGCAACGCCTCCTGCCTCACCTACCACGAGGATCACGGCAAGGTCGGCACGGTCACGGTTCGCCCCGAAATGCTGGAGGCCGCATGACCTGTACAGAAATCGGTACAGGTTGCCTGACGGACCTCGTGGACGAAGCTGAGCGCCTTCAGCGTGAGTTCCGACTGACCCGCGTTCGCTGGGCTCGAAAGATCGGCCGTCCCTACTCCTGCGATATCGAAGCGCCAGAACCGGGCGTCATAGACGACGGGGAGCCGGAGGAGGGTTAGGCGGCCTCCGATATCGCCGTCGGAGCAAGAGCGGCGGCGATCCGCTCAATTGCAGTCAGGCAGTCGCCTACCGAGTAGAGCCGAAGCACGACAGTGTCGCCGCCGCCGTCGATGACTAGCCACTCCTGGCGCTCGCCCCATTTGGGCTTGAACTCGCTCTTTTCGATGGTGAGGGCGGTGTCGCGGCCGTCGGCCTGAACGCGCCACACATCGCCATCGCGGCGTTTGGTGATTTTCATAGCTACCTCTCGAAAATTGAGAGGCGGGGGCGCTGTTAGCGGGCCACCCCCACAGCCGCCGCGTCGGCTCCCTTGCGGGCATCAAAACACTAGCTGAATCAGCACGGTAAATCAATGACTATTGCCTTTTGGCGACGTGAGTGGCCGGGCGTTTTGACGGTCGCGATCATCGGCCCGCTAAGCCTTCGCTACCAGCGCCACGCCCACGTCGGCCGGACCTACGAACAGACCAATCACCACTGGCACCTGTGCTGGCGCGCGCCCCGCGTCATCGGCCTCGAAGTAATCACCAGACGCTATCCCAAGGAGCCGCGATGAGACCCATCGACCTCATCGTCATTCACTGCGCCGCGACGCCGGAGGGCAAGGCGTTCGACGTCTCCGACATCGAGCGAATGCACAAGGCCCGTGGGTTCGCGATGGTGGGCTACCACTACGTGATCCTGCTGGACGGGACGGTGCAGAAGGGCAGGCCGGAGGCGTTGGCCGGCGCCCACGTGCAGGGTCACAACAAGCGCTCCATCGGCATCTGCTACATCGGCGGGGTAGGGGCTGACGGGAAGCCCAAGGACACCCGGACTGAGGAGCAGAAGGCGTCGCTTGAAATGCTGGTCCGTTCGTTGCGCCAGAAGTACCCCAAGGCTCGCGTCTGCGGCCACCGCGACCTGTCACCCGACCTCGACGGGGACGGCAAGGTCGAGCCGCACGAGTGGTTCAAGGCCTGTCCGTCGTTCAGCGTCCAAAACTGGCTTGCGGAGATCGGGCTATGAGCTTCCTCGCTGGCGCCGCTGTCGGCGCGGGTTCCGTCGTCTTCCTGCAAATCTGCTTCATCGTGGGGTTTGTGTGGGCGACGCCGAAGCTGTGGAGGTGGGTCAAGCGTAGCTGGGCGGACGCGTGGGGGCTGGAATGGTGATCCGCGCGCTCCTGATCGCCTGCCTTGTCCTGACGGTCGGGCTCGGCATCCAAACCTGGCGCATCGACCGCCTCAAGGCCGCGCCTGTCAAAGAGCGCCTGAAGACGGTCGAGAAGATCGTCTATCGCCAAGCCGAGGCGGCGAAGATCACAGAGGGCGTCGGCCGGCGCGTCGCCGAGCGCGAGACTGAGGTCCGCACCGTCACCCGAACCATCATTGAGAAGGTCCCGGTCTATGTCACCGCTGAAGCTGATCTGCTGCCTGTTCCTCTTGGCTTTGTCCGCCTGCACGACGCCGCGGCCCTTGGAACGCCAGCCGTTCCCTTCGGCGCCAGGGAATCTGCTGATAGTCCCTCAGGGGTTGCGCTCTCTACCGTCGCCGGAACCGTCGCCTACAACTACGGGGAATGTCTCGGCTGGCGAGAGCAGGTGATCGGCTGGCAGGCATGGTATGCCGAGCAGAAGGCGGCTTGGGAAGCGCACGGTTAGTCCGAGATATGCGGCGTCTCCCGCGACCCGCAGGCTGAACACCTGAAGCGCCTCGCCGCCACTCTCGTAGGCCCTGTATGAGGCCCAAAGACAGCTAGAGCCTTGCGCTTCTCCATGAAGCCCTTGTGACCGCAGTCCGGGCTCCGGCAGGTGAACTTCAGCCCGGATGACCGACGCATCGCGTGTTCAAGCGTTTCAGGGAAGCATGCCATTCCCTGAACACAACAGGAACGGAGGGAAGGAGTCTAGGGGGCTAGCGTGCGGCCCAGGATATCCAGTTCGGAAAGGATGAGACTCTGAACGCCCCGCACAATATCGGCTCGCTCTCTATGCACAAGGCGCCGTTGGAGATTGGGAGCCGCCTTCGCGTTCGCGCGCTCGTTGGCTTCAATGCGCTTCGCCAGAGCCAGAACCCTGTCCCGGTAATGTTCCTCGGCCTGGGCGAATATCTCGCAGATCAGCTTCTGCTCTTTTGGGGTCAGCTCGTCGAGCCGGTAGGTGCGGGCGGTTTCGATCATGGCCTAAATTACCCCCGGCGAGACGCCCGACCAACCGCTATCGTGCACTACATCTTTTCGCTTGACAGCCCCTCACAACAGGAACGGAGAGGGAGAGTCTAGGGGTTAGGCAGCCTTCTTCGTGAGGGCTTCTAGAATGAGCGCGAGCTGCCGCTCGATGTCCGTCAGCCGCTCCTCGATGGTGCGAACCTGCTTCTCGCGAAGCGGGGGTGTCGGGCACGTACAGCCCTCCTTGCCATACACGGCGGCGCCCATGCAGCCAGGGATGAGGATGCGGCCGACCTCCTTGTCGAAGATGTAGTGGCAGCGCTCGGTGCTCACGCTTCACTCATTGGGTGGGGGTTGGGTTAGGGGGTTCACCCGTTGCTGGATTGCCGGTACTCGCTTCGCTCGGAATGTCAGGCTGCACTTCGCTGGACGTTCCGGTAACCACGAGGCCGAAGTACCAGTCAGGCCCCCAGCCGATTCCGAGCAGGCGGCGGACTGGCGCGCAGCCGAAGACCTCCCACGGTTCGTGTCGCCAAACGAGGTTGGGCAGCCTCATGCTGCGGCTCCGAGATAGAGGGGCTGCACGAGGTTTCCAGCGCCCTCGGCCTCGCGGCGGCCTAACCTTCAATTCCACCTCCCAGATATCTCCCTGTTTTTATCCGATGTTCTCGACCTGTTCACGCCAAAACTGTACAATGGCGCGCGAAAGCCGGTAGCCCCAGAAGGGGCGTTTCCGCTGTGATTACAAGGGGAAGAAGTGGTGCCGCCGGGCAGGATTGAACTGCCGACCTCAGCCTTACCAAGGATGCGCTCTACCACTGAGCTACGGCGGCGAAAGGCGAGGCGGGCCTGATAGCGAATGTCGCCCGCCACTGGAAGCGAAAAGCGCCTTGACCCGAACGGGCGCGTCGCCGCACCCAGAGGCGCATGAAGAAAGACGGCGGCAAGCCTCCGGCGAAGGACGCGCGCGAGACGAAGCTCGCCGCGGCGCTGCGCGCCAACCTGCGCCGCCGCAAGGCCGGCGCTCAACCCGCGCCTAAACCGCCGAAGTCGGAGGCGTGAAACGGGACTTGCGCGCGGGCGCTCAGGTCCGCACACATGGCCCGCCCGGCGCCCGTTGCGTCGCGCAGCGTTAGGAGCCGCATGGACCGTATCGCCATCACCGGCGGCGCCCGGCTGAACGGGGAAATCCCGATCAGCGGCGCCAAGAACTCGGCCATCAAGCTGATGGCGGCGAGCCTGCTCACCGACGAGCCGCTGCGGCTGACCAACATGCCGCGCCTGGCTGACACCCGATTCCTCGGCAAGCTACTGGAGCGGCTGGGGACGGAGATCGTCGAAAAGGACGGCCCCGACGGCCCGGAAACCAGCCTGCACACGCCGGAGATCGTCAGCGGGCTCGCGCCCTACGACCTCGTCCGTCAGATGCGAGCCTCGTTCAATGTGCTCGGACCGCTGGTGGCCAGAAGCGGGCAGGCGAAGGTGTCGCTGCCGGGGGGCTGCACCATCGGCGCGCGGCCGGTCGACCTGCACCTGAAGGCGCTGGAGGCGCTGGGCGCTCACATCGACCTGCACGAGGGCTACGTCTACGCCCAGGCGCCGCGTGGACTGAAGGGCGCCGAGATCGACTTCCCGTTCGTGTCCGTCGGCGCGACCGAGCACGCCATGCTGGCCGCCGTGCTGGCGGCGGGCGAGACGGTGCTTTCGAACTCCGCCTGCGAGCCGGAGATCGGCGACCTTGCCGACTGCCTCAACAAGATGGGCGCCAAGGTGGAGGGGGCCGGCACGCCGGTGATCCGTATCGTCGGCGTCGATCGGCTGCACGGCGCGACCCACTCGGTGATCCCCGACCGCATCGAGACCGGCACCTATGTGGTGGCGGCCGCCATGGCCGGCGGCGAAGTGCGTATTACAAAGACGCGCGCCGACCTGATCGAGGCGCTGCTGGAGAAGATCGAGGAGGCGGGCGCCGGGGTCGAACGGACCAATGACGGCGTCACCATCCGGCGGGGTCCCGAGCGGCTGCGGGCCGTGAACATCGAAACCGATCCCTTCCCGGGTTTCGCCACCGACCTGCAGGCGCAGTTCATGGCGCTGATGACGCTGGCCGAGGGCGAGAGCGTCATCAAGGAGACCATCTTCGAGAACCGCTTCATGCACGCTCCCGAGCTGGCGCGGCTGGGCGCCGACATCACCGTCTCCGGCGGCGAGGCGCGGGTGCGGGGCGTGGAACAGCTGCGGGGCGCGCAGGTCATGGCGACCGACCTGCGGGCCTCGGTCAGCCTGGTCATCGCCGGACTGGCGGCGCAGGGCCAGACCACGGTCGGCCGCGTCTATCACCTCGACCGCGGCTTCGAGCGGCTGGAAGAGAAGTTGACCGCCTGCGGCGCCGACGTGCGCCGGATCAAGGGCGACGGAGGCGAGGAGGAGTAGATGGCCGAGCCGCTGCGTCTGATCGCCCAGGACGAGGAGGACCTCGGCGTCATCTCCGCCGCCCTGCAGGACGCCGTGGCGAAGATCGGCGACATCACCTTCGAGGGCGGACGGCTGACGGTTCTGTTCAACCGCTTCCGCTGGGAGGACGGCCGCCGCGAACGCATCCGCTCTGGCGTTCAGCTCGGGTGCGTGCAGGCGGTGAAGTCGCGCAACCTGCGGCGCGAGGCGAAAGGCGCGGTGGTCGAACTGCTGGCGCTGACCTTCGAGCCAGGCGAGGCTCCCGGCGGCGCGGTGGTGTTCACCTTCGCCGGCGGCGGCGACCTGCGCGCCGAGGTCGAATGCATCGACGCGGCGCTGGCCGACGTGTCGGCGCCGTGGCCAACGCCGCGCAAGCCTGAGCATCAGGTCTAGGCGTTCGGGCCGGTCCCCACTAGAACGCGGCCCAATATGCGCCGCTTCCGCAGCACAGACGCCGCCTTCCAGACGGACTTCCGGGCCTTCCTCGACGAACGCCGCGGCGCGCCCGCCGACGTGGATGCGGCGGTGGTGAAGGTGCTCGACGCCGTGAAGGCCGAGGGGCTGGCGGCGGAGCTGCGCTTCTCCCGCGAGTTCGACCGCGCCGACCTCGACGAGCAGTCGATCCGCGTGACCCCCGAGGAGATCGAGGCGGGGGCCGCCGAATGCGCCCCGGACGTGCGCGAGGCCATCGCCTTCGCCGCCGCCCGCATCCGCGCCTATCACGAGCGCCAGCGGCCGAAGGATGAGCGCTTCACCGACGACGCGGGTGTTGAGCTCGGCTGGCGCTGGACGGCGCTGGAGTCGGTCGGCGTCTACGTGCCGGGAGGCCGGGCGGCCTATCCCTCGACGGTGCTGATGAACGCCGTCCCCGCGCAGGCGGCGGGTGTCGAGCGCATCGCCATGGTCACGCCGCCCGGAAAGCTGCAGCCGGCGGTGCTGGCGGCGGCGAAGGAAGCGGGCGTCACCGAGATCTGGCGCGTGGGCGGGGCTCAGGCCGTGGCCGCGTTGGCCTTCGGGGCGGGTCCGATCCAGCCGGTGGACAAGATCGTCGGCCCCGGCAACGCCTGGGTCACGGCCGCCAAGCGCCGCGTCTACGGCGTCGTCGGCATCGACGCGCTGGCCGGGCCGTCGGAGATCGTGGTGGTGGCCGACGCGAAGAACGATCCGCAGTGGATCGCCGCCGATCTGCTGTCGCAGGCCGAACACGACCCGGCGGCGCAGTCGATCCTCATTACTGATGACGAGGCCTTCGGCGCGGCCGTCGAGCAGGCGGTGGCGACGCAGCTGCAGAGTCTGGCCACCGGCGAGGACGCCGCGCTGTCCTGGCGTGACCACGGGGCGGTGGTGATCTCGCCGCTGGGCGACAGCCCGGGGCTGGTCGACCTGATCGCGCCCGAGCACGTCGAGTTCGCGGTCGACCAGCCCGAGCAACTCGCCGACCGGGTCCGGCACGCGGGGGCCATTTTCCTCGGACGCCATACGCCGGAGGCCATCGGCGACTATGTGGCGGGCTCCAACCACGTTCTGCCGACGAGCCGGGCAGCGCGGTTCTCGTCGGGGCTGTCGCTCTATGACTTCCTCAAGCGCACCTCGATCGTGCGCTGCGACGAGGCCTCGTTCGGGAAGCTGGGGCCGCACACCGTGGCGCTGGCGCAGGCCGAGGGCCTGCCGGCGCACGCGCGGTCGGCCGAGATAAGGCTCAAACGATAATGCGTCCTTCGACACGGCCGCTGCGCGGCCTGCTCAGGATGACTTATTATGGGGATTTCCCAACCTCAGTCATGGTGAGCAGCCCCGAAGGGGCGTGTCGAACCACGCAGGGCCTATGACCGACTTGGACCGCGCGCAGCACCGGTTGCAGAGCATCGTCATCGACGAGGACTCGCTCGCCGCCGCCTCGCGTGACCAGGAGCAGGAACGGCAGATCGCCATCTTCGACCTGCTGGAGGAGAACTACTTCCAGCCGGAGGGCGCGGAGCAGGGCCCCTACGACCTGCGCATCGCGCTGGTGGAGAACCGGCTGGCGCTGGACATCCGCGGACCGTCGTACGAGCGTCGCCACCTGCTCTCGCTCTCGCCATTCCGGGGCGTGATCAAGGACTACTTCATGGTCTGCGAGAGCTATTACCACGCCATCCGCAACGCCACGCCGCAGCAGATCGAGGCGCTGGATATGGGCCGGCGCGGCCTGCACAACGAAGGCTCGGAACTGTTGCGGGCGCGGCTCGAAGGCAAGGTGGCGACGGACGTCGACACGGCGCGGCGCCTCTTCACCCTGGTCTGCGCGCTCCACTGGCGGGGATAGGGTGGCCGAGCTTCCCGGCGCAGTGCTGTTTGCGTGCAACTTCAACCGCGTGCGATCGCCGATGGCCGAGGCGCTGATGAAGCTG
>CAMLRH010000002.1 GCA_946482375.1 uncultured Caulobacteraceae bacterium
CACGTGCCGTAGGTCTTGGCCCCGTCGCCCGTCAGGTTGCCGCGGGTGTCGTAGGTTAGGGCCTGCGCCCCCACCGCCGAGACCTGGTTGCGCCCGTTGATGGTGTAGCTCGTCGAGGCGGCGGCCATCGTCGGCGCATAGGCGCTGTTGCTGCCCGTCCGCGTCAGCACCTGGCCGGCGGCGTTGTGGGTGAAGCTCAGCGCCTGGTCGGCCGAACTCCCCGTCACGTCCAGGCCGTCCAGCCGCGAGGCCGCGTCATAGCCGTAGGCCGTCTCCACCCCGTTGCCCCGCGTCAGGCTCACCCGCCGGCCAAGGTCGTCGTAGACGTAGGTCGCCAGCACGCCGGCGCCCGAACTCGCCCCGTTCTCGCGGATGGCCGTGCAGAACATACAGGGCGCTACCGCTATCTTGTAGCCGACACTTGCGAGATCACCCATTGGAGCAGTTGCACGCCCATAAGCAGACTCCCTACAGCCATAATTGATAACCCGAGCATTAAAGCTTCTGTCGAGTAAATCCCAAAAGATCCAAGTGCAATTATCGCCACCATATAAAGCACGCCGGCCCGCCAGAGAATTGATGGCAACCTCTTCTTAAATGGCCAAGGACCGGTTGTACGATCTAAACCCAAAAAGGGTGAGAAAAATATGACATGGTTTCTAACAAGCACCGAAATGCCAAAGCATATGGCACCCAACAGTACCGTCATGGCCAATCTACTCAGCATTGATCAGTCCCTTCGATTGGAGAACACGCATCGTCACCTGCTGTCGTAGAGGCGCAGCTCACTGTCTAGCATGGCGACGGAGCCTCCGGGATATTTCCGAGTACTTTATCGAGCGCATAGTTCACCGCATCGCGCATACCCCCGGCTTTAGGCACGCCTGAAGTCGCCAAAGCTGCAAGCATCGCTTTTCCCGCCTCTCTGGCAGTATGGCCAGACCCAACTGCTTTCAACCCACTCCCGATCGCCGACCAAGTGCCTGCGACCCCAGCCACACTGAGACTAGCAGTAGTCGCAGCGCCAGCTACCGTTGCGACAGGGGTGCCAGCGGGGCCAGCGGCCATTGCTCCCAATGCTGTTGCTGCACTGACTGCCCCAGCTTGAACAGCGGTGTCAGCTGTAGCTCCAGCGGCTTTTGAAATTACATCACCAGCCTGCCAGTACGCACATTGTGCGCCAGGCGACAGTGGGAGAGCCCAAGGCCCCCCGCCTTCATCGCCTCCTTCAAGGCGACGACCGACCGGCGCTCGTTTAAGGCGCTCTCCCGGAGTGCCTGGGTCGGGTAGCGAGCGTAGGCCCCCACTTCCTTCCGAACAGGTGCGGTCTGGCGGACAATCTGCGCTACACCACTTCTTGCCGAGATCCGGCCTACCTGGAATATCGATGCATTCAAGCCCCGTCGGATCAATCAGATTCACCGGATCGTTCCCCACATACGCATACCAGTTGATCCCACCGCCATAGCCGATGGGATCCGTCTGCATGAACCGCCCCAGCGTCGGTGAGTAGAACCGGGCCTTGTAGTTGTAGAGCTCCACCTCCGGGACCCAGACCTGGCCAGTGTACTGGAAGCGACCCTGGTTCGACACGCCCGGCAGGCCGTACTCGTCATAGGTGTTGGTGACAGTCGCCGCCCCCGCACCGTCCGTCACCGCGATCACCGAGCCCTTGTCGTCGGCCACCAGCCAGCGGCGGTCGGTGGTCCCCGCGCCCTCGTACCAGACCAGCGGCTCGTCGGCGGCCGGACCGTGGACATAGCGCCTGAGCACCACGCTCACCGAAGCCTGCTCGGAGATCATCGCGGCGCCGTCGTAGAGGTATTTCGTCGCCACCCCGCCGCTCGTCAGCTGCTTCATCCGGCCGTTCGCGTCGTGATAGACGACAGCCCCCGTCACCGAGGTCATCCGGTTCAGCACGTCGTAGCCGTAGGTCTTGGCCCCATCGCCGGCCAGGTTGCCGCGGCCGTCGTAGGTCAGCGCCGTGGTGTTCGCCGTCGTCAACTGGTTCAGGCCATTGACGCCATAACTCACCTGAGCGCTCGCCTGCGTCGGCGCGTAGGCCGCATTGCTGTTGGTCCGCGAGGTGATCTGGCCAGCCTTGTTGTAGCTGAAGCCGAAGGTCGCGTCGGCCGCCGTCCCCGCCAGGTCGTTGGTCAGGCTCGCCAGCCGGCCGGCCGGATCGTAGGTGTAGGTGCTCGTCACCAGGTTACCCCGCGTCAGCCCCGTGCGCCGGCCAAGGTTGTCGTAGGCGAAGGTCGCCAGCACGCCCACCCCCGACGTCGCCCCGTTCTCCCGGATCGCCGTCATCTCGCCGGTCGCCAGGTAGTCGTAGGTCACATAGAAGGCGTCCGGCCAGGTCAGCCGCGTGCGCCGGCCGGCGCTCAAAACCTGCCCGTCTTATCCCATTCGGCCATTGCTCGCTGTGCGGGTTCGTATCCCAAGGCAGCTGACTTGCGCATCAAAGCAAGGGCTTCGACATCATCCGCATTGTCGTGATTCACATACAGACTGACTGCTTTGCGGTGCATCGCGTCAGGATCATTTCTGCGGATCAATTCGTCTAACATACGCGCAGAAATTTCGTAATTCTCCTCACACATTTCGTAATGAAAGTAGAGTCTCCTCAGGTCGGCTGTGCTTTGCGTTAGATCGTTGGGATTCGGCGACTCAACGCAAAATACTTCTCTTCCAGTTGTGTAACCTTCCGAGTCCCCACACCCAAACACGGCGAGGGTGGAACAGCCTAGCGCCATCAGCTTAACCATCATTTTTTCTCGGGGCATGTTTTTACCCACTGAACCTTGGCTGCGGGGCCTTGTCAGCGTCTTTTGTGCTCCAGACGCCCGCTGACACGAAATATCCGCTCGTGGGACTATACCAAGTTTTCGCCGACGTTGAGTATACGTAGCTGCACTGTGTGACGGCTTGGGTAGCGCTGCTGGCAACTACCTCCTCCTTCACCTTGCGGCCTTGCGCATCGTAGGTGATCGACCCCTGCTCCAGCGGCGAGAAGGCGGTCCAGGCCGTGTCGCTCAGAGAGGTGACGGTCAAGGTCGCATCGCACTTCCCTAGCGCCGAACCTGAGGAGTGGCCGAGCAATCCTCAACGAGCTTAACGGAGAAATTATATCCAATCACATCTCCGATCACCGCGAAATCGGGCGGCCCATCAAAGCACACGGCCAAGGCAGATGAGTCCCTCCACCTTACGTCTATATCGCCTGATATAGATCGGGCGATTAAGTATCTCTGTCTAGCGTTTTTAGGAGAAACATACAGTTCGACATATGTATAACCAGCAGCGCCGCCCCCACTCACAACCTTCTTTTGGACCAAAACTTTGCCGTCGCTGCGAGCATAGTTGATAGTGTCCGCCCGTTCACAAGATGAAGCAGTCAGGCAAAAACTGGCTATTGCCGCGCAGAGCACACTATTCCTTCTTTGGGCAACCTGTTTTTTCATAGTACTCTATCCCCAACTTAATCATGGTTTGGTCGCGAGGGTCATCGCCGTACGGGGAGCCACCGAATGGCCCTCCCCATTCAGGTCGCCGCACTGACTGAACAGCTCCAGCTCCTCTCAGAAGCGTTTCCTCACTAAAACCGAGCGCCCTGCCTGTTGCTCCGTAATGAAAATTGCCAAAATCTTCATAAAGAAGCGGGTCGGATTTCGGAGAATAGCGCTTATAGTCCCAAACTCCCCCAGGTTTAACCTTGTCAACCCATAGGGCGATGTTGGCCGCAGCCCCCAAGGTGGAGCTTTCCCCCAAAGGATCGCCCTTACCCTCGACAGAACACATATTTTTATCGACATCTGCGCTCTTGGGGTGAACGGGTACCGACGGCTTCGACTTCGTACGCCGAGGAGCAGAGTTATTTGTGTTGGGCACCCACGACATGTTCGCCATGATGCTGGTGACGGTATTGACTATAACCGCTCCAGTGACCGTCACTCCACTTAGTGCGGTGAAAGACGGATCTTTCGGGATGTTCTTTTTCTCGGGGTTCGTGACCATCCCCGTCGGATCCGTCGCGTTGATCGGATCATTACCGACGTAGGCATAGAGGTTCAGCCCGTCCCCATACCCGATCGGGTCGGTCTGCATGAACCGCCCCAGCGTCGGCGAGTAGAACCGGGCCTTGTAGTTGTAGAGCTCCACCTCCGGCACCCAGACCTGGCCAGTGTACTGGAAGCGGCCCTGGTTCGACGTGCCGGGCATGCCGTACTCGTCGTAAGTGTTGGTGACAGTCGCCGCGCCCGTCGCGTCCGTCACCGCGATCACCGAGCCCTTGTCGTCGGCCACCAGCCAGCGGCGGTCGGTGGTCCCCGCGCCCTCGTACCAGACCAGCGGCTCGTCGGCGGCCGGACCGTGGACATAGCGCCTGAGCACCACGCTCACCGAAGCCTGCTCGGAGATCATCGCGGCGCCGTCGTAGAGGTATTTCGTCGCCACCCCGCCGCTCGTCAGCTGCTTCATCCGGCCGTTCGCGTCGTGATAGACGACAGCCCCCGTCACCGAGGTCATCCGGTTCAGCACGTCGTAGCCGTAGGTCTTGGCCCCATCGCCGGCCAGGTTGCCGCGGCCGTCGTAGGTCAGCGCCGTGGTGTTCGCCGTCGTCAACTGGTTCAGGCCATTGACGCCATAACTCACCTGAGCGCTCGCCTGCGTCGGCGCGTAGGCCGCATTGCTGTTGGTCCGCGAGGTGATCTGGCCAGCCTTGTTGTAGCTGAAGCCGAAGGTCGCGTCGGCCGCCGTCCCCGCCAGGTCGTTGGTCAGGCTCGCCAGCCGGCCGGCCGGATCGTAGGTGTAGGTGCTCGTCACCAGGTTACCCCGCGTCAGCCCCGTGCGCCGGCCAAGGTTGTCGTAGGCGAAGGTCGCCAGCACGCCCACCCCCGACGTCGCCCCGTTCTCCCGGATCGCCGTCATCTCGCCGGTCGCCAGGTAGTCGTAGGTCACATAGAAGGCGTCCGGCCAGGTCAGCCGCGTGCGCCGGCCCGCCAGGTCATATTCGGAGCTCACCGTCCCCATCGGCTGCGTATCGGTAAGCTGGCGGTTCAGCGCGTCATAGGTGTAGCTCGTCACCGCCGTGGCCATGGTGGCCGAGGTCAGCCGGCCCAGGTTGTCGTAGGCGAAACTCGACGTCAGCGGCCCGGTGACCATCCGATTCAAATTGTCGTAAGTGAACGACTGCGCGCCGCCGCTGCGGGGCGTCCACTGCGTCACGTTCGACGCGGCGTCGTAGACGTACCACTCGTCATCGCTCGTCGAGCTGGTCCCGTCCGTCGTCGGGCTGGGATAGCGCACTCGTTTGAGCCGGTTGAAGACATCGTATTCGTACGTAGTCAGATTGCCTTCGCCGTCCGTCACGGTGGCGACAAGCCCGCTCGCGGTATAGGTCAAGGTTTGGTCGACGCGCGCCTGGGTGGTCGCATAGCCGCTGGTCACGGTCGCGAGTTGACCGAGCGTGTTGTAACCGTTGCGAGTGACCCGGTCGGGCCCGGCGGAACTCCAGTTGGTCAGGACGCAAGCGTCCGAGGGAAGCGCACCCCAGGAGGCGCTGTTGATCCGAACCACGGTGCACAGCGCCCGACCAGCGTTGTCGTAGCTGTACTGTGTGACGGCTTGGGTAGCGCTGCTGGCAACTAGCTCCTCCTTCACCTTGCGGCCTTGCGCATTGTAGGTGATCGATCCCTGCTCCAGGACCGAAAAGGCGTTCCAGTCGGTGTCGCTTTGTGAGGCCACAGTCCCCCGTTCGATCAATGTCGGATCGCCATCGAGATTGTAGGTCACCCGCACCGCGCGGTTGAGCATAGCGCCCGCGCCGTCGGGGTCAGGACTGACCATACCAACCAGTTGCCGGGTCGCGTCGTAACGATAGCGGGTCGTATCGTTCGCTAGCGGGCCATCGACTGTGAGCAAGTTGCCGACGGCGTCATAGGTCGCAGAGGTGGTCGCCGTGAGCGCCCCGTCTCCCGAACCGGAGGAGATGGAAGTCGGCAACAGGTGGTTGGCAACCCCAGAGGTCCCGTAGGTGACGGCGGTCTTTACCTCCTCTGCCGCTCCCGCACAGGCCGCTGAAGTGGTGCAGGTGGAGATTTCGGTTAGCCTGTAGACTCCATCGGAGTCCTGTACGAGCGTCGAGGAAGTCTTCTTGTACCAGGCGTTGCGGACCGCATAGGCGTAGGAAGTCTTGGGCCGCACGGCGCCGGTGGTGGGGGCGGGTTGCGTGACCGACAACACGCCTCCGTGCACGGGATCGTAAACGTAGTCGGTCTGGTTGTTGCGTGCGTCCTTTGTCCAGTTTGGCTTGTTGCACTTCACCGGATTGCCGCAGGTCGCATCGTAGCCAGCGGATGTCACAATAGTCCCTGCGGTGGGACCGCCTTTAGCGACCACGGTAGTGGATTCGACGTTGCCTCGTCCGTCGTAGTCGAACTCCGTGTAGTCGCCTTCTGGCCGCGTGACCCGCGTCAGGCGGCCGAAACTGTCGTAGGTGTAGGACGTCACGTTTCCGTCACCGTCCTCCTCGGACACCTTCTGACCCGCGGAGTTGGTAGTGATGATCTTGGTCACCGAGGTTGGGTCGGTGACCGTCATCGCCGAACCACCGGTGACGGTCTGGTAAGAGTAGTTCCAAATACCGGCGCCGTCGCTGATCCAGTCGATCCTCCCGGGGCTCGTACCATCATAGTCTATTACGACGTTGTTCGTGCTCGACGATGGCCGTCGGATTGCGACGATACCGCCATCGCCGAGGGTGTATCGCGTCACCCTTCCCGCCTGGTCGGTCACGGTTCTGGCCCAGGAGTTGTCCGAAGGCGTTGCGTATGTCGCGCTCGGCCAGGAAGACGGTATCCCTGAACAAGAGTCAGCTGCCGGATCGCAGTACACCGACGCCAGGTCAACACCAATTACCTTGGTTGGGATCAGCCACGGCGCAATGTCGCTTTGAGTGGTAGGTGTATTGATCGCATACTGAAAGCGCAGCTGGTATCCGAGGTTCGTACCCACCGACTGCAGCCTCACCATCGTTTTGGTGACGCAAGTTCCACCGCCGGCAGGCGGAAGGCAGGGAGTGATCGCCCTGTAGGTGAAGGTCAACTTCTCTCCCGTCGGCTTGATCAGCGACGTAATTAGTCCTTCGTTAGCCTTGATAAGCGTTGTATTCGCCAGCGACTTGGAAAACACGGCCACTGAGCCGTCAGGGGCGGTGTAAGTGTATTCCTGAGATGACGAGTTGTAGGTTAGTGTCGAGGCGCGTCCTTGGTCCTGCGTGAAGACGCCGCTGGCAAGCGTGAAAGTTTCAGACGAGGCCCCGATACCCACATTATAGACTGAACCGCTGCTGTGGATCGTGCCTGTAACGTTGTCTCGCCACCCGCTTCCCAGCCATGTCCGCTCGTAAGCGAGGCCGCCAGCATCCGGCTGACCGATAACCACATCGGTAGTAGTGAAACTGTAGGTCCCATCGACCGTATTCACACCGCTCTGGATCGTCCGGTGCGGGGGAACAGGCTCGCCATAGACCTGCGCGCCGGCTGCGCCGACAATCGCTGCCGCCGTGAAGACCCCCGCTGCTAAGCGAAGGGTGCAGCCAGACAGCCAGCGGCGACATTGCGCAATGCTCATCCCAAGTTGCATGGATGCCCCCCGTTACCGGAGGGGACGATATGACGTTTCCACATGGTAACACAATCCTTGATCGACACAGGATTCCGCTCTACCGTTCCTGGGATAAATTGGGTGGGGGGGGAAGTGATGTTCCAGGCTCGCAAGCTGTTGCCCGGCGCATGCGTCGCCTTAGCGACTTTCGCTCTCTCCGCAGGCGCCGCTAACGCCGAAACGATGAGCTATACCTACGATGTTTTTGGCCAGCTCAAGAGCGCGTCCTCGAGCGCCGGGACTGCGGTCAGTTACAACTATGATGACGCCGGCAATCGCACCTTGCTTCGCATGGGCGCCGACATTGGCCCTGTTGCAAACGCCGACAGCGTCGGAGTTTTTGCCAACCAAGGCGGCGTCACATTCGACCCCCGCACGAACGATACAGACCCGGACAGTGACGCGCTCGGGATTTCAGGCGCCACAAGCCCTGCGCACGGAAGCCTGAGTTGGGCCGAGAACTCGATCACGTATACGCCAACCGTCAACTACGTCGGCTCGGACACGTTCAATTACACCATTGCAGACGGCCGTGGCCTGAGCGCCACGGGGACGGTTACGGTCAGTATCACCGTTGAACCGCTGACCGCGTCAGTGAGCAGAGTAAACTACTTTCACCGTAAGCTTACTAACGGCACTTGGACCACGGTTTCGCCTGTGGTTGTCACTCCCGATGGCGGCATGGGAGGCTACACTTACTCGTGGGCGCGTATATCCGGAGACAGCTCAACCACGATTAGCAACTCGACCTCTTCCTCGGTCCAGTGGACAAGGCCCGGATTCACCAATGGCGGGTCGTGGACCTCGACCTGGAGATGCACGGTCAAGGATAGCGCCAACGTGACCGCTCTGACCGCAACCGTTACAGTGACGATTGAAAACGGCGTTCAGCTCTAACGATGATGACGCGGCAATGATCAAGCGGAGCCGGAATCTCCGCCGGCGTTCCGCGGAGACAATTTCATCTCTGCCTGCGCACACCGCCACCTAGTCCACACAGCTAGTCTCTGTCCGGCGGGTACTGGCAGGTTAACTTCGTCTAGGCGCAAGAGCCCTCCCCTGCCCCACCGGTCAGGCGGCGGCGGTGGCGGCCGCCCAGGTCTGGTGAGCCTCCCCCCGGAAGCGGCGAAGGGTTGGTCGGCGGATCAGATGCGGCTGGATGTTGAAGGCGTTGTACGGCGGCGTGGGTGGAAAGGAACCTTTGGGCTGAGCCCTGCGACTTGAACTTCTGCTGCTTTCGCTCTCGTCGTCGGATCACGAGGTGCGAGTTCTCAGCCCGGTTGTTGTCGCGCAATCGGCCTGGCCGATGGCGCTTCTGGAGGTTCAGCTCGCGCATAGCGGCGCGGTAGGAAGCCAGGCCGTCGGTGACGATCGCCTCAGGGTGGACGCTTTGGTTCTTCAGCAGTTTCCTCAACAGCTTCAGAGCCGCCGTCTTGTTCCGGCGCTGCTGCACCAGGACATCCAGGACCTCGCCCTCATCATCGACTGCGCGCCACAGGAACATGCGCCGGCCGCGGATCTTGACCACCATCTGGTCCAGGCGCCAGCGGCCGGTGGGCGCTCCGCGCCGCCGTTTCAGGTTGGCCGCGATCAACGGGCCGAACTTCAGCGCCCAGCACCGGATCGTCTCGCGGCTCACCTCAATGCCGCGCTGGGCAAGGAGATCCTCAACGTCCCGGAAGCTGAGCGTGAACCTGAAATACCCGGCTGAGGCGCCTTAGCCCCTTACCCAGAGACCGTTTAGCGTTTGCCTGCCAGCACCGCCACGCATAATGCCGGTTTGGCGGCGAAACCCGGCGCTGCCGGAAAGATCCGTAGTTTCCGGGCTCTAGCTTAGGCGCAGAGAACGAATTCGTCTTCTCCCGCACCGCGCGCACACTTTTTCGGCGGCATTCGCCGGATCTTCTCTGCACGACGGACGCGCAGTACCCATCTGCGTTTAACCGCAATCAACGGCTGCTGCTGACTCATCAGAGACATCGGGAAGGTCCGCTACAGTCACATCGGTTGCCGACGCCGAAATAGACCGGGATCGTGCACATCGGGGAGCTCTTGAGCTTGCCAATGAGAGCGGCGGCAGCTTCCTCTTGGGGGTGGCTAGACGCCGGCGTAGCGACATCTCGGCGCCGAATCGTACAGGTCCCAAGTACTGCGAATGGGAGGTCTTCGCGGTCGGCGCCGCCGTCGAGGTCAAAGGTCCGGCCCTTCGGCCAAGGTCGAAGGGCTGACCTAGGACGAAAGGTGAAGTCCAGCGCCGGCAGCCGCAGCCTACTAGACGGTGCAACCGACAGCTGAAATTTGGTAGCCTCCCGGCCTGGGGGGACTGGCGATGGCGCGCATCCGGCTTGTGGAAATCGAGAATTTCCGCGGAATCAAAACGCTGAAGTGGCGACCAAAGAACGGGATCAACTGCCTCATCGGGCCTGGCGACAGTTGCAAGACCACCATCCTGGACGCCATCGACCTATGCATGTCAGCCCGCCGGAACCTGCAGTTTACCGACGCGGACTTCCACGGGCTCGACGTCGAGAGCCCGGTGTCGATCACCTGCACCGTCGGTGCGCTTGAGGACCGGCTCAAGAGCATGGAGGCCTACGGGCTCTATGTGCGCAGCTTCGACTCGGCCAGCGGGGAGGTCGAAGATGAGCCGGCCAAGGGGCGTGAGACGGTCCTCACCTTGAACCTGACGATCGCCAGCGATCTGGAACCGGCTTGGTCGCTGGTGTCCAACCGAGCCGCTGCTCAGGGCCAATCCCGTAATCTTTCCTGGGCCGACCGCCAGCGGATCTCGCCCACACGGATCGGGGCCGGTGCCGATCAGAACCTGGTCTGGCGACGGGGTTCGATCCTCAACAAGCTGTCGGACGAAAAGGCCGACGCCTCGGCCGCTTTGGTCAAGGCGGCCCGGGAGGCGAGGACGGCGTTCGGTGACCAGGCTGGGAAAGAGCTGGGCGCGGCTCTGTCGGCGGTGAAGGAGGCCGCGGCGGATCTCGGCATCCCGGTGGGCGGCGATGTGCGCGCCATGCTCGATGCCCACTCCGTCTCATTCAGCGGCGGCACGATCTCGCTCCACAGCGAGAGCGGCGTGCCGCTTCGCGCGCTGGGCGTGGGCTCGACGCGGCTGTTGATTGCGGGCTTGCAGCGCAAAGCCGCCAAGGAAGCCAGCGTAGTCCTGGTGGACGAGTTGGAGCATGGGCTTGAGCCCCATCGCATCCTGCGCCTCCTCCACTCGCTGGGGAGCCAGGAGGCCGGAGAGCCGATACAGGGATTTCTGACCACCCATTCGCCCGTCGCCCTGCAGGAGCTCTCGGGGGACCAGCTCTGGGTGGTGCGCCACAATGACGGCGGCGTCGATGTTGAGTGCGTCGGAGGTGACGACGACGTCCAGAGCACCATACGCGTGTTTCCCGAGGCCTTCCTGGCCCGCTCCGTGATCGTCTGCGAGGGCGCCAGCGAGGTGGGCCTGCTGCGCGGACTCGATCGCTGCAGGATCGCTGATGGCAGGCCCTCGCTGACGGCGCTGGGCGTGGCGCTGGTGGACGCAGGAGGCGTCGACAATATCTACAAGCGCGCCAATGCGCTGCGGAAGCTCGGCTATCGCTGTCAGGTCCTGCGCGATGACGACGTCCAGCCCGACGCGGCCGATGAGAAGGCGTTCATCGACGGGGGCGGCGAACTGACCATGTGGTCGAACGGCCGGAAGCTTGAGCAGGAGGTGTTCGCCTGCCTAGACGACGACGCGATCGGCGCGCTGCTGGATTATGCCGAGGAACTGCACGACGCCTCGCTTCTGAACGACCACATCAAATCGGTGAGCGGCGGTGTCGACAACTATAACGATCTTCGCTTGGAGATGCTGGTCGGCAGTCTCACGGAACCGCAACGCGGACTGCTCGGCCGTGCGTCCAGCCTCAAGAAGAAGGGCTGGTTCAAGTCCATCACGTGGATGGAGGACGCGACCGTGCGGGCCATCGGTCCCGGCCTGGCGAAAGCCACGGGCGACCTGCCCGCGACCGTGGAGAAGCTTTTCGCTTGGGCTGTGATGTGAGCGAGGAGATCGACCTTCTCGGAATCCGGCGCGGCAGCATCACCGCGCCCGCGGGCTGCGGTAAGACGCATCTGATCGCCTCTAGCCTGCAGGGCCACACTGGCGCGAAGCCGGTGCTGATCCTGACCCATACTACGGCCGGGGTGGTGGCCCTGCGCCAACGGCTGAACAAGATGGATGTCCCGGCGAGCGCCTACCGGGTGGCCACAATTGACGGCTGGGCAATGAAGCTAGTCGCGATGTTCCCCGAGCGTAGCGCCATCGACCCGACCGTCCTAGAGCTCCGCAACAGGCACAAGGACTATGTCGCCATCCAGCGCGCCGCACACGAACTGCTGAAAGCGGGCCACATTGATGACGTGCTCTCCGCGAACTTCTCGCACCAGATCGCCGACGAGTACCAGGACTGTTCCCGGGACCAGCATGCGATCGTCTATTACGGCTCGCGCTCGCTACCAACCTGCGTGCTGGGCGACCCGATGCAGGCAGTCTTTACCTTCAGCGGTCCGCTACCGGACTGGGAGACGAACGTCTGCAAATACTTCCCATCGCACGGGGCGCTCGAAACCCCCTGGCGGTGGAAGAACGCCGGGACGGAGCCCTTCGGTCTTTGGCTGCTCGACGTGCGCAAACGTCTGGAAGCCGGCCAGAGCATCGACCTGTCGAAGGCCCCGCACCATGTCCAATGGATCGAGCTGGATGGGACCGAGGACCACCTTCGCCGCATCCGGGCGGCGGGGACGAAGGCGCCAGGCGACGGGCGGGTTCTGATCATCGGGGACAGTAAGAGCCCGCCGAGCCAGCGGCTGATCGCCAGTCAGACTGCAGGTGCCATCACCGTCGAAGCGGTCGACCTACGCGACTTCATCGAGTTCGCCATGCTGTTCCGCCTCGGCGCGGCGGACGCCCTGACGCGACTGGTGCGGTTCGCCGATGAGGTCCTGACCGGCGTCGGCGCCAATGACTACCTGACCCGGATCGCCACTCTGAAGGCGGGCCGCAATCGAAACCCGCCGACCGAGGCCGAACAGGCGGGCCTGGACTTCGAGGCCCAGCGATCCTTCGAGGCCGCCGTGAACCTGCTGGTCGAGCTCAATAAGCAGGGTGGCGTCCGGGCTCACCGGCCCCTGGTCTTCAACGCCTGCATCCGCGCGTTGAACGAGGCCGACCCCGCCGATCCGGATTCTCTGTATGAGGCGGCCGTCCGCGCGCGCGAGCAGAACCGGCAGATCGGCCGCGACCTGCCGCGCCGCGGCGTCGGCAGCACGCTCACGCTCAAGGGCCTGGAAGCGGAAGTCGCCGTGATCCTCGACCCCTCGGGCATGGACGCCGCCCACCTCTATGTCGCTATGACGCGCGGCTCGAAGGGTCTGGTGATCTGCTCGTCAACCCCGGTGATCGCGCCGTCCAACTGACTGGGGCGAGGCTGGAACTTCAGGCGGGAATGGGTCGTAAGCGGCCGCGGCACACTGGCTGATCAGCGGCGGCAGGGAAGGTCACCTGGTAGGCTGGGTGTGAGCGTCCGCTCCTGGCGCAACACAGTAGTGGATCAATACGACCGCCGTCCGCACGCGCGAGAGTGCGCTCGCCTACCAATGAACGACGTGGGCTCGCGACAGTAGCGAGAGTCGACATCTACTCGCCGATGGCACAACTTGTTGGGGAGTGACCAGGGGAGGGTGTCATGCCGGACGGCAATGCGGTCGTTTCGATCCGCGAGCGACTGCTTAAGGAGCGGCATGCGCTTCTCGATCTTTCCACTCGGAACCGGTTGCTCAACACTCCGCTGCGTACCCGGAACAACCGTGCCGTGGAGATTGTGGACGAGGTGGCGCCAGAGGTTTTCCGCCTTCTGACAGCAGGTAAGGCCCTCAGCTTCGTTCCAGGCGTCGAACTGACTGAAGAGGAAAAGGCTGAACTCGATCCCGAGGACGACATCACCGGCGGCATACCTCAGCCGGATGAGGACGAGGTCGTCGACGCACGCGGCGTCGCATCTCGCCATGCCGACACTAGGCTCCAGACCAAACTCACCTCCGAAGGGCTGCAGAAGCGGCTTTTCGACATCTGGTACGATGCCCAGACGCAGGAGCAGGAGCAGGGCGTCAACATCCTCTATCTGGCGCTAGGTCTCCTGCGCTGGTTCGACGACGACAAATCAGACATCGCCCGCCACGCGCCGCTCGTCCTCCTCCCGGTAAAGCTGGAGCGCAGCAGCGCCGCCGACCGCTTCAAGCTGAAGTGGCGCGAGGAGCCGCCCTCGCCGAACCTGACGCTGCAGGCCAAGATGAAGGTCGAGTTCGGCCTCCCGATCGATGACTTCAAGGATGAGGACGAGGTCGATCTCGCCGCCTACTTCGCGAAGGTGGCCGAAACCGTTTCCAAGCAAAAGCGGTGGGAGGTGCTGCCCAACGCGATGGTGCTCGGCTTCTTCTCGTTCTCCAAATTCCTGATGTATCGCGATCTGGATCCCGAGAACTGGCCGCAGGAGGGCGCGATCGACGCCAACGCCCTGGTGTCAGCGCTCCTGCGCGACGGCTTTCCCGAAAGCCCGCCGCTGGTCGACGAGGGCGCTCACATCGACGAGGCAATTCCGGCGCTCGAATTGCAGCACGTGGTGGATGCCGACAGCTCCCAGACTGTGGTGATCGCCGAGGCCGCCGGCGGCCGCACGCTTGTGGTCAAAGGTCCGCCCGGCACCGGCAAGTCGCAGACCATCACGAACATCATCGCCGCCGCCGCCGCACGCGGGAAGAAGGTGCTGTTCGTCGCTGAAAAGATGGCCGCCTTGGAGGTGGTCCACCGCCGCCTGCGTCAGGTCGGACTAGGCCCGCTCGCCCTCGAACTTCACTCGAACAAGGCCAACAAGCGCGCGGTGCTGGAGGAGCTCAAGCGCACACGCGACGCCAACCTTCGCCAGCCGCGCGGCGATCTCACTGTCGTTCAAAAGCTGGGCGACACGACTGGAGAGCTGAACGCCTTCGCCATGCGGCTCCACCGGCCGCTGGCGCCATCAGGTCTCACCCCTCACACGATCCTGGGGCGCCTAGCGCAGGCCCAGACGGTCGAGGCGCCCCGTGACCTCGTGTTGTCGGGTGCTGAGGGCTGGGACCGGGTGGCCGTCGAAAAGCGGCGCACACTGGCGGCCGAGGTTGCTGAGCGGCTCCAAAACCTGGGCCCTGTGCCGCAACACCCTTGGCGCGGCGTCGGGTGCGACGCGCTCGATCCCGTGGAGCGGGCGGCCCTTGGCGATCGCATCGCTACGGTCCCACCGGTCCTGGACGTTGCCGAGCGCGAGGCCTCCGCCGCCGCCGAGGTGCTCGGCGCCCCGCCCGCGGCGACCGTCGGGGATCTGAAGATCGCGCTATCCTTCCTGAGCCTCTCGCCGCTGCCCGAGGGACTCGATCGGCAGGCGCTGACCTCGCCAGCCTGGCGCTCGCCGGGAGCCGAAGGCCTGCGGCTGCTCGTCCAGCTGGGGCGGGATTACCAGAGCGCCTGGAGCGCGATCGCCGGCAAATTCAACGACGCTGGCCGACAGGCCGATCTCGGCGCGATCCGCATCGCCGTCGTCACCAAGGGCGCCAACCTTCTTCGCTTCCTCGACAGCGGCTACCGCGCCCAGATCGCCCTGCTCAGATCCTACCTGAAGGAGCCGCTGCCTTCGAAGCCCGCTGAGCGGCTGGCCTTGATCGACGCCATGCTGACGGCGCAGACCGCCAAAACGGCATTCGAGGCCGCGTCGTCCGCGGGAGAGGCGTTCGGCTCGATGTGGAAAGCCGAGCAGTCTGACTGGGACAAGCTGAGCGCGATCCTTGCCTGGCGCGAGGCCCATCAGGCGCTGCCACCCGTCGCGTGGGATCGGCTCGCCGCCAGCTCCGACCTCGAGCGTATCGAACAATCGCGCCAATCTCTGGCGGTAGCGCTTCCACAGCTGGAAGAGCGGCTGTCTGCCATCATCGGTGAACTGAAGCTGGACCTGGGCCGCTCGCTGGGGGCGAGTGACCTTCAATCCATCCCTCTGTGCGCCCTTCGTGAGCGGCTGCGCGGCTGGGCCGACAATCTCGAAGCCATCAGCGGCTTCGTGGCCTTCGGCGCAAGGACGCGAGAGCTGGGGGCACTCGGCTGCCGCAGCCTTGCCGACGGCGTCCACGATGGCGTCCTGAACCCTCACACCCTCGTCCCGGCGTTCGACGCCGCCTATTGCGAAGTGCTTCGCCGGACGCTGTTCGACGCCTGGCCTGAGCTTCGCGCTTTCGATGGTGAGAGCCAGAACAACCGTGTCGCCGCCTTCAGGCAGTTGGACAGGGCTCGTATCTCCCTCGCCCAGGAGCAGATCGTCGCCGCCCATGCCGAAGGCCGCCCTCGGGGGGCCGCGGGGATAGGCCCGCTCGGTGTGCTGAACGCCGAGATCGCGCGAAAGCGCGGCCACCTGCCGATCCGGCTGTTGCTGGAAAAGGCCGGACCCGCCATCCAGCAGCTCAAGCCGGTGTTCATGATGAGCCCGTTGTCGGTTGCCCAGTTCCTCAAACCCGGCGGGCTGACGTTCGACATCCTCGTCATGGACGAGGCCAGCCAGATCGAGCCAGTCGACGCGCTCGGTGCGATAGCTCGCGTCAATCAGCTCGTCATCGTCGGTGACGAGCGCCAGCTGCCACCGACGGCTTTCTTCAAGAAACTCGCCGGCGAAGAAGACCCGGACGAGACGGACGACGGCGTGACCATCCAGGCCAAGGACGCGGAAAGCATCCTTGAACTGTGCCTGGCCAAGGGCGTGCCTTACCGCATGCTCAGCTGGCACTACCGCTCCAAGCACCAGTCGCTGATTGCCGTCTCCAACCGCGAGTTCTACGAGAACAAGCTGTTCATCGTGCCCAGCCCCTATGACGCCGTGGCCGGCATGGGGCTGAAGTTCAACCTGTTGAAGAATGCGCCGTACGACCGCGGCGGCACGCGCACCAACCCTGCCGAAGCGAAGATCGTTGCCGAGGCCGTCATCCGGCACGCGCGCGAGCACCCCGAGCAGAGCCTTGGCGTGGCCACCTTCTCGGTCGCCCAGCGTCAGACGGTGCTCAAGGAGCTCGAACTCCTGCGCCGCGCGAACCCCGACGTGGAAGGCTTCTTCGGCGACACCGGGCCCGAGCCATTCTTCGTCAAGAACTTGGAGAACATCCAAGGCGACGAGCGCGACGTCATCTTCATCTCCGTCGGCTACGGAAAGAACGAGCAGGGCTACCTCGCTCACGCCTTTGGCCCGTTGAGCGGTGAGGGCGGCGAGCGCCGTCTCAACGTCCTGATTTCCCGGGCGAAGATGCGCTGCGAGGTGTTCTGCAACTTCACCGGCGCGGACATCGATCTGGAGCGCACGCGGGCCCGCGGGGTTGCCGCGCTGAAGCTGTTCCTGACGTTCGCGGAAACGGGCCATTTTGGCCTTGGTGAGGTCTCTGGAGAGGAGTTCGACAGCGAGTTCGAGCTCCAAGTCTGCGAGCGGCTCCAGGCTTTGGGCTATGACGTAAAGCGCCAGATCGGCGCCAGCGGCTTCCGAGTCGACCTCGCCGTCTCCGACCCTGAAAAGCCTGGGCGCTTCATCCTCGGCATCGAGTGCGACGGAGCCCAGTATCACTCGTCTCGCTCGGCCCGCGATCGCGACCGCCTTCGTCAGGAGGTGCTCGAAGCCCACGGCTGGGTCATCCACCGCGTCTGGAGCGCTGACTGGTACCTTCGCCCGCAAGAGGAATTGAAGAAGATCGAGGCGGCCATCGCCGAGGCGCGCGGCATCTGGCGTGATCGCGACGAGGGCGGCTTCAGGCCCGAGCGCGCCGTCCCGCTAAGCTTCGAGGACGAGCGCCAGGACGACACCGACATGGTGACGGCGTACGTCGACGCGGGTCAGCCGGCCACAACCGAACCAGACCGCACGCCGTACGTGGAAGCCTCCTTCCCCGTCAATCGGCGCTACGAGCCGCATGAAACGCCCGTCGCGGACATGGCGGCCTACGTCGTTCGGATCGTGGAGACTGAAGGCCCGATCCACATCGATGAGATCGCCGCGCGGATCAGAATGCTCTGGGGATTTGGCCGGGCCGGCTCACGCATTCGGGGCGCCGTCGCCAACGCTGCCAGCCTAGCTTTCCGCCGTGGGTTCATCACCGGCGGTCCGTTCTATCAGTTTCCGGATAAGCCCATCCTTGTGCGGGATCGCTCGCAGGTCACGTCGCCAACCCTGCGAAAGCCGGAGATGCTCCCGCCGGCCGAAATCGACGAAGCGCTGATCCGCATCGTCGACACCAACTTCGGCGCGGCGCGCAATGAGCTGGTCATGACAGCGTCCCGCGGCTTCGGCTTTGCCGCCACCAGCGCCCAGCTCCGCAGTACCATCGACGCCGGCATCGACCGCCTTCTGGCGACAGGCCTGCTCGTCGAGCGCGATGGCTTCCTCGTGCGTCCGAAGGCCGCCCCATGATCGGGACCGACCTCGAGCGCTTCGCTGCCGTCAGGGCCGCCCTGGCTCGCAAGGCTGCCGCCTCCCGTCTCCTCGGTCGCATCTCCATGGCCGAGCAGGATGATTCCGACTCCATGGTAGACGCAGGCGACATCGCGGACGCGCCCCCACTCCAGTTCCACCTCCTCTACCAGGATGACCGCGGGCGCCGCTCCCAGCGTGTGGTCACGGTGCGGGCAGTGGAAAAGCGCGGCGCCGAGACGATCCTGCGGTGCTTCTGCCATCTACGGGAGGCCCCGCGTAGTTTCGCTATAGCCCGCATTCTGGAGGTGTTCGACTTAAGCAGCGGAGAGGTTCACGAGGATCCTTCCAGGTTCTTTCTAGAGCATCCGCTGCTCGGAACCGCGGCCACGGCCGAAGATCAAGCGGTGCAAAGCTGCCAGGACGAGCTGGTTGTCCTCGTGGTCGTGGCCGCGTGCGATGGCCTGCTTCACTCAGATGAAGAGGATCAGCTCCTCATCCACGTGTTCAACCGCTGTTCAGAACATCTACTGGACGAGCAGATAGTGCGGCGGCATGTCGGAGCTATTGTGCCTGATGAGGCATCATTCCGATCTGCGCTAGGCCGATTGTCGAGACGGTCGCCTGCGGACCTCGGGCCGTTTTCACGCACGCTGCGTCGGCTAGTCGATGCGGACGGGCGACTGCACGCCGATGAAGTGCGCGCCGTGGTCGACATCGAGACACACCTGGGATGCCACCTCTCGGGCTGATGTTTCGTCGAAGGTCGGCTCTGCGCAATTCTCTAAATGTCTGCTGCTGGCGCAGAGCCGCCAACAAGATCCCGTCAGGTGAGAGCAAACACCTGCCGCTGTAGCGACCAGTCCATCGGAAGCTCCGAACCGAGCAGGTCGGTGAGGCCATAGTCGCGCAGACGCCGACCTGAGATGATCGATTCGGTAATGTCCGGTGCAAGCCAGGCGAGCTTCAGCACCTTGTCCACGTAGCGGGACTGCAAGCCCTCTCGCGCTGCGATGTCGTCGGCGCCGGCGCGCTCGCCTGTCACCAACTGCTGTTCCCAGCGCTTGCCGCGGGCGATCGCGCGTTGGAGCGCGACATCGGGGCCCAGGGGTTGGAGCGGCGAGCCATTGGAGTCTGTGACCCGCTTTGCGCCGCCGACGGTTCTTAACGCCGCGGCCAGCTCCACCTCGGCTGCTGTGCCATCTGAGCTCTTGAGCAGGAGCTTCAGCCCCTTCTCCGAGACGACGATGCGCTCGATCTGACTGACGGCGTCTTCCTCACTACCCCCCGACCGTTCGCGCAGCTGCGACAACACCAGCTCCTCGACAGCAGCGGCGGGCACACGCCCCAGCGATCCCGCTTGGCCTCGATCGCTCCGCAGCAGCGCCTGGCTGACATAATAGCGATGCGTTCGCCCTCCGCGCTTGGTCGTTGTCGGGCTCATGGGATGTCCGCGATCGTCGAAGATCTTGCCGGCGAGCAGGCTCCCGGTTCGCGTTGCCGCACCCTTGGCACCGCCTCCGACTTTCGCCTGCAGCTGGCGCTGAACGGCCTCGAACAACTCCTCGTCTATGATGGCAGGGTGTCGGCCCGCATGGACCTTGCCCTTGTGCACGATGAGGCCGCGGTAGATGGGATTCTTGAGGACATAGTAGAGCGGCCCCTCCTGCCACGCCCCTCCGCCGATCTCCCGCCCAGCTGCCGAGACCCGCTTCTTTGTGGTCACGCCCTGAGCCTTCAGCTCCGCTGCCAGCTTTGTGACCGTGCCGAGCTTGAGGTACTCACGAAAGATCATGCGCACCGTCTCCGCCTCGGCCTCATTGACGATGAGGACGCGGTTCGTTGGGTCGGTGGGGATGTCGTAGCCGAGCGGCACGTTGCCGCCCATCCACATTCCCTTGGCCTTCGAAGCGGCGATCTTGTCTCGGATGCGCTCGCCCGTGACCTCCCGCTCGAACTGGGCGAAGGACAGCAGCACGTTCAGCGTGAGGCGGCCCATGCTGGTCGTGGTGTTGAACGCCTGAGTGACCGAGACGAAGGAAACGCCGCCCTTGTCGAAGGTCTCTACGATCCGGGCGAAGTCGGTGAGGGAGCGGGTCAGGCGATCCACCTTGTAGACGACCACCACATCGATCCCGCCCCGCTCGATGTCGCTCAAGAGCTGCTTGAGGGCGGGACGCTCCATGCTGCCGCCGGAATACCCGCCGTCGTCGTAGATCGTCGGAAGCGCGGCCCACCCTTCACCCGCTTGAGACAGGACGTAGGCTTCGCACGCCTCCCTCTGGGCGTGCAGGCTGTTGAACCCTTGCTCCAGACCCTCTTCAGACGACTTGCGGGTGTAGATCGCGCAGCGAAGCTGCGACGCCGCCATCAAGCCGCCCCCTTCAGCTTGTCGCGCAGGCCGAAAAATAGGGGCCCGTTCCAGCGCGTGCCGGTGATCGCCCGCGCGACTTCCGAGAGGGAGCCATAGATCACCCCCTGATGCACGAAGCCGGCCGGCGTCACCTCAACCTTGTGCCTCACACCCTTCCAATCCCGGATCAAGGAGACGCCGGGGCTCAGTCGGATGAGCGGTGCGACCCTAGTTGTCTTGTCGCGGATTCGCTTCGCTTCCAGCTCCTGGAGCTTTCGCTTTGCTGATCCTGACAGGCCCCCATGCGCGAACTCTTGCAGCCGATAAGCCAGCATCCGCCGCAGGATCTCTCGACTTCCCATAGACGGTGGGTCTTCCCGCAGGTGCTCGCGCCAGAGCACCCGAAGGTCCGCCAGGCGAGCGACTGAAACCGTGGCCATGACGTCTTCCAATTCCGCACAAAGGCGGCGCCGTTGAGCGTTGGTTGGGCTGCTCATCGTTGACCGACTAGTCCGCGAGCAGCCTGTAGACGTGCCGGCCATCCACCTTCTCCGAAGTGATCGGGAGGCCGAGCTTCTTCTTTACCGTGCCGGACAATGCGCCTCGAACCGAGTGCGGCTGCCAACCAGTGGCCTTGGTCAACTCCTTCAGATCAACGCCCTGCTTCCGGCGGAGAAGCGCAATGATGGTATCGACTTTGCTGCTCACGACTTTCGCCGCGACTTTGGACGGCTTGCTATTCTTCGCTTTGCTCATGTTTGTTGCTCCAGCGCCCCAATGGCGCTGGCCCGACAACGCTTCCCTTCACGAGTAAGTCCAGCCGACAAAACTGCGAATAGACCAGCAGTACCTCACAGAAGCGGGCCGACAGGCGACGATCACGTGCGCCTTGTTAACTTGCGGAGCTGGTTTGGGAACGTCCGGCCCCACTCCGTGTTGGCCAAATCAGAGTCGATGGTGAGTTGCCTCTCCAGACTTTCAAGCGCCTCGAATTCGCGCTTGTGCACCTCGAAATGTTCCAAGACGGCTTTGCCGTACATGCTCAGGAAGAACCTCATCGAAGGTCCGTGTCCGGCAATCGCTTTTTGACCAAGCTTGAAGTAGATGGCTTCCGCGATAGTGACGACAATGTCGCCCTCCGGCGTGCGCAAGGTCGTCTGCATTTCCGCGACACGGAAGATGTCGCGACGGAGTTGTCGCGCTGTCAGTGATCGCTCTACCTTCGGCGGACGTCCGCGGGGATTGCCGGATTGCCCCTTCTTGAACCGGGTCTCCACAGGAGGACGTCGGTAGCCGACCTTGTATTCCGGCTCATCGTCGTCGCTCATTGGCCTTGCTCCTGCCGCGCGGTTCTCCAGCTTGAACGGACAGTCCGAGCGACCTCGAAGGTCTGGCCACTGTCCGCGTGAACGGCAGCCTTTCCAGTCAGCTTTTCCCATCGGCGTACGATTAGATCGCAATAGCTTGGATCGATCTCGGCAAGGCGCGCGCAACGACCTGTCTTCTGAGCTGCGATTAGCGTGGTGCCGGAGCCCCCAAAGACATCGAGGACGAGCTCGCCGCGGTGAGTCACATCCCGGATCGCGTCGGCGACCAGCGCTACCGGCTTCACGGTTGGATGGGAGGTCAGCTCGTCCATCCGGCCAGCCTTGAAGGTGTTCACGCCAGGATAACTCCACACGTTCGTGCGATAGCGTCCCTTGTCTCCAAGGCCGAACGTGTTGGTGTGAGGAGCATTCCCTACCTTCCAGACCAGGACAAGCTCGTGGCGCGAGCGATAGAAGGCGCCCATCCCACCATTGGTCTTTGCCCACACGCAGACGTTCTTCAGCTCTGAAAACGTCTTGTAGCCCGCCGCCAGAACCTCGCGCAGGTGGCGCCAATCCATACAGACGTAAGCAATCGCTCCATCGCGACACATGTTTGCCGCTGCGCCCAGCGTTCGCTCAAGAAACTCGATGAACTGGTCCACGGACATCTCGCCGGCTGCCTCGGCGAATTCTCGGTGCTGAGTGCGACCAAGGCCTGAGACGTGACCTTGAATGGGTACGTTGTAGGGCGGGTCGGTAAAAAGCATGTCAGCTCGCTGATCGCCCATCAGCTTCTCAAGCACGACCGGGTCCTTGGCGTCGCCGCAGACCAGCGCATGGCGGCCAAGGATCCAGTGGTCACCAGGTTGGCTGATCGCCTGGAGCGGATCCCCTAACTCTGGATGCTCGTCCTCCGGCGCCGACGGTTGTGGCGAAGAGTCGGCGTTATCGCAGAGCAACTGGTCAACTTCGCCGAGGTCGAAGCCTGTCAGGCTTATGTCAAATTCGAGCTCAGCGAGGGCTTCTAGCTCGGTCGAAAGGATTTCCACGTCCCAGCCGGCGTTCAGCGCCAGCTTGTTGTCCGCAATAACGTAGGCGCGCTTCTCGGCATCCGACATCTGGCTCAGTCGCACGCAGGGAATCTGCGCCATCCCTAATTCGCGTGCTGCAGCGACGCGACCGTGGCCCGCCAGGATCATGCCGGCATCATCAATCAAAACTGCGTTGGTGAAACCGAAGCGGCGGATTGAGCTAGCGATCTGAGATATCTGCTGCTTGGAGTGGGTCCTTGCGTTTCCAGGGGCAGCCTTGAGCTGCTCCAAGGAAATCTGCTCGATCGCGGTCGCGCTGGGCATAGCTGCGTACTTCTTCCTGACGATGGGGCCACGACCAAGAATCAGGTCGCAGCGGCATGATCAGGGTCTCGATGCGAGGAACTAACGTCAATACATATTATAAAAAAACCACATCAATACTAACCCGCGACTTTTTCAGTGATAATTGATTATGTGATAACTTCGTTTCAACATTCAAAGTGAACATTGGCTTCCCCGTTGGCCGGTTATCGTCGCCCGGAAGCGCCGGCGCACGCCTTGGCGAATAGCCTTCGCCAGCACGCCCGATTGAAGACACACCTTCAGAATGGGCGGCAGTATCGCCGTGCCTTCGGAAACGACCTTGGCCGGGCTTAGCGCTTGAAGCCGCCAGCGAGAGCTTCGATCTGTTGAACGGCAATCTTCAACGTCTCGTCGTCCAAACTGCGGACAAGTTCCCGCATATAGGCTTCGAGCTGCACGCGCGCTTGGCCACCATCAGGGGAGCCTGCGCCTTCGAAGAACTCGGCCAGCGGAACGTCCAACGCCTTCGCAAGCGAAGCCAGCGTATCGAGCATCGGCAAATGCCGGCCACGTTCGATATTCGACACGCTCTCCGGTGTCTTACCGATGCGCTCGCCGAGTTCGTCCTGGCTTAGCCCTGCGCGCTTGCGCGCCGCACGGACCTTTGATCCCAAAGTTCGCTTGAGGTCTTCGAGCATAGCCCGAAGTGTGAATTCGTCTCGCTCTCGCTACCATGTAGCTGACTTCGGCTTCCGCCTCGTCTATGAAGCTGACTTCATGGCCAAGCCACAAAGGGGAGATCGACTTTGGCAATTAGAACCCATGTACGTGCTGTGTGCATCGCGGCCGTTGTCGTTGCCGCGCCAACGGCTGGTGCGAGTCAATCAGCGATTCCGGGCGCCGACATGCACACCTATGGGAATTGGACGGTCATCGTCAGAGCCGATCCGATGACCGACAAGCGCATGACCATTGGTATGGCGGTGGGGAAGGGCGGAACGATTGCGCTGCGTTGCATGGAGCCAGGACCGAACTCCGTCGAGGTCGTGTTCCTTGCCGACACATTCCTGGGAGCTGTCCCGGACAACGTCGTGCGCCCGCTGACCTATCGCTTTGATGAAGACACGGCGGTCGGACTTGACTGGTCGTACGACGACAAGTCTGCGCGGTTGCCCGCTCTTCGTGGTGGAGCGGCATTCGTCGAGAGGCTTCAATCGGCCAACCGGCTCCTGGTGCGGGCTAAGACCTACGACTACACCCCAGTGGACGCCTCTTTCGAGGTCGCTGGCGCCGCCGAGGCGGTGAAAAAGGTGCTGGAGGAGTGTGCCTAAGCGGCTTCTCCGACAGGCAGGTCACGCATCGTCGGGTGCGGGCACCTGCGGCACAGCAATCAACCCGTTGACCTCAGCCCACTCGACTGATGTCAACGACGTCGCCTTGCCGGAGTCCTCGTCGACGGACCAAAGCTCAAGCGTCACGCCGCGCGGGTAGTACCAGCTGGGTTCGGCCGCGGCCCGGGCAACCGCAGCCCCTTCGTCAAAGTCGAGCTTGGCGCTTCGTGCGGAGAGCTCCAGGAACTCAGGGGTGAGCAGGGCATCGATCTCAGCGATCCGCCGGCGTAGCCAATCGCCCATGTGCGGCGGCGCCAGCGGCTCGCCAGCACCATTCAGATGCGAAAGCACCGTGGTCAACCTCGCTCGCTCGTCCAGCTTTGCGGCGACCAGATCGCTGAACTTCTGCCGGCGCTCCTCACGCTGCTGGTAGGCGGCCAGCCGCTGCCGCCGCGCTTCCGCTTCAGCGGCTCGGCGGCGCGATTCCTCGGCGGCGATGCGCCGTTCCCTGACCGCGGCAGCATGCGCCGCAAAGCCGACGAGGATCTCGCCGGTCATGCTCTCCAGCGTCTGTGTCCGCCTGTCGCTGTAGGTCTGCCGAAGCCCAGAGTACTGGCCCTCATCGATGATCAGCGAGAGCTGACCCGACGGGCTGTAGTCGTACTTGGGCCAAGGCTCACGCCGATAGCCCCAGCGATCGCGCTCCGCCTTCTCGGCCAGCTCCTTGGCCGTGGGTAAGTGCGGCGTGCGCTCCAGCTTCTCCTCGATATGAAAGCCGATCGCCTCACCATCGATGGCGACGCGCGCGCCGGTCTCCGTGGCCTCGAGCCGGATACCTTGGGCCTCCCCCGCCCTCAGCAACTGTTCGAGCCAGGCGAGCGCCCGCGACCCCAGCTCAGGTGAAAGCGTCATCCGCACGACGCCGCGGCCCGACAGGCTGGCCATCTCGCCGGGCTTGGCTTTGGCCTTGGCGATTGCTCTTGCGGTCGCGGTCAGCTCGCGACGCGGCTCCGGCAAACCCGCCGCAGCTTCGATGGCCCGTGCGGGCTCCGCAGGCTGCGGTTGCCCTTCGCCACCCGGCGGCGGCGAAGACTGCGGCGCGGCCATCCGCGCTCGGGCTGCCTCCGTGGCTTTCCGCACCGCTTCTGGCACAGGCGGCACGCCGATGATGTGGATGGTCTCAAGCTCCCTGCGGCTGACTGGCGAGAGCTTCGGCTTGGGGAAGACGCCGCCGGCGGCGACGGCCGCCCAGTAGCCACGGCTGGGCGTTGGAATATTGTGGCGCCGGCAGGTCTTCTTCAGCGCCGTCGAGGTGACGCCAAGCTCGGCGGCGACCTTCGTCAACGGCCGCTCCCAGGCCATGTCGAACAGCTTCTGGCGGCTAAGGACATGCATGCAGGCTCACCTCCCGCGGCGAGTCTAGCAGCGCACCACTGGCTCAAGGGAGTCGAACCTTCCGCGTCTAATCGATCTTGTTTGAACAGGCACCCACTAGTGGGACGGTCTCGAGCCGACGAGTTGGCTGACTGCGCCCTACGCCACCGGCGCGTCTGCTCACTAGTAGCTGCGCCGCAGGGTGACTCCGGCGTAGGCACCGATGTCGAGGGTGCGGTCTTCACGGTAGTCGAGCGGCGCGAAGGCGCGGGGGCCCTCATAGATGTCGCGCACGCGCTGCTCGGCGCGGCTTGTAAGATTCCTAGCGTCGAGGCGCAGGCGCCAGGCTCGCGGCAGGGTCCATTCGCTGAAGAGGGAGACCATGGCGCCGGTGCGGGAGATGCGGACCTCGTCGAAGCGGTATTCGGGTTTGCGTTCGGCCAGATCGATGTCCGCGCCCCAGCGAAACGCGTGCGCCGGCAGGTCCTGGGTGAAGTGGATTTCGCCTTCGAGCGGGCGCACGTCGGAGATTTCGCGATCCTCGCCGGTCGTGGGGTCTTGGACCGAGGAGCGGCGCCAGGTGGCTTCGCCGGTGAGGAGGGCGCCGGGCAGCCAGCGGAGCGGGAGTGTGAAGGAGAGCTCGAACTCGTCCTGCCTCCCCTCGCCGACGTTGCCGGGCCCGTCGAAGATCTGGCCGCCCCCGGTTAGGGGCGCGCGGTCGACGACGTTGTCGATGGCGATGTGGCGAAGGGCGAGGACCACCGCGCCGTCGTGGGAGAGGCGCTGTTCGAATTCAGCCTCCACGACCCACTGGGTCTGGGGTTCAAGGTCCTCGTTGCCGGCGCTGACGGTGCCGGCGCTGAGCGAGGCGCTGCTGGTGAAGTCCTCGAAATCGAGCTGGCCGACCTCGCGCTCGATGCGCAGGCGCAGCTGGCGGGCGGCGGTCATGTCCCAGGCGAGGCGGGCGCGGGGCTTGAAATAGGTCAGGCGCTTTTCCAGTTGGGAGTCGCCGCTCTGGCGCAGCTGGGAGGTCTCGGCGCGGAGACCGGCTTCCAGCGACAGGTTCGGGCGCGCCTGCCAATCGACGGTGGCAAAGGCTTCGCCGCGTAGCTCTTCCACGCGGACGTTGGCGGCGGGAAGGTCGACCGTCTCGCCGTCCTCCTCCAGCGACACCGCGCCGTCGAGGAAGGTGAAGGCGCCTTCCGCGCCACCCTCCACGCGCAGGGTGTCGCTCAGCGGCCGCTGGAGTGAGGCGCGCAGGATGCTCTCGCCGGCCTTGGCGCGGCTGGTGAAGAGCTCGATCTCGCCCTCGGTATCGGCGCGTTCGTCCGCGAGGGTGCGACTGAGGCGCTGGACGGCGGTGACGGTCAGCTTTGCGGCGCCGAAGCTGCGGTCGTAGTTGGCGCCGAGTTCCCCGGCGCGGAGATCCTCGTGCTCGGTCTGCAGGGTCAGCACGGACGTTGGGAAGGTGCGCTGCTCGCGAAGGTCGGCGAGGTGGTGGTCCTCGTCGAAGGCGCCGTGAAGGGCGAGCTTGCCGCCGAGGAGACGCTGTTCGTAGGCGCCCTTCAGCGACACGCCGGTTGAGCCGGCCTCCTCGCGGAAGTGGATCTCGCGCAGCAGCGAGCCGTCCTCGGCAAACCGGCGGCGGGGACCGGCGCCCTTGTCGTCGTCGATTCCGCGGTAGAGGCGCGCCGAGCCTTCGATCAGCCGGTCGCCCTGGCGCAGGGATTGCTGCACCGAGACGGCCGGCGCGATGCGGCCGTCGCGGTAAGCGAAGGTGGAGACCTCCGCCTGCCCGCTCGCCTGCGCCTTCTTCACGCGCACCACGTTGGCGAGGAGCGTCTGGCCCTGCATGTCGACGCCGCCGCGGATGAGCTCGATGCGCTCGACGGAGGCGGCCGGGATGCGGCGCAGGAGATCACTGAGCGACTCCTGCTTGGTCGGCGGGCGCTCGCCATCTACCAAGACGTTGCCGGCGGCGCCGGCGAGGCCGCGCACATCGGCGTCGCCCTCCTTCAGCGTGAAGCCCGGCAGGCGCTGGACCATGTCGAGGGCGGAATAGGGCTGGGCCGGCGCGAAGTAGCTGGCCGGATAGGCGGTGATGTCGCCCGCCGCCTGCGCAGCCGTACCACATCCCAGCACCACGAGCGCGGCCGCGCCGGCCAAAAGCGTCCTGATCATCACCCGTCCCAGGCGGCGCCATGCCGCCCGCTACAGCTAGGCTTTGGCGTCTGACGGCGGCCCTGTGCGAAGCGTCAGCGTGGTGTCAGGATGGCCGCTTCAAATTGGCGCCATGATCAGACAAGCCACCGCCCTTTCCGCCCTGCTGTTCGTCCTCGGATCGACGCCGTCCGCGGCGAGCGACCAGACCGAGCAGACCAAGGCCAGAGCCGCCCTGCAGCGCGGCGAGATCCTGCCGCTGTCGCGCATCCTCGCCATCGCCGAGAAGCGCGCGCCGGGCGACGTCATCAAGGTGAAGCTGGAGCAGGAGGACAACGGCCGCTTCGAGTATGAGCTGAAGGTGCTCTCGAAGAACGGCCGCATTCTCGAGATCGAGATCGACGCACGCACCGGCGCGGTGCTCGAGATCGAGGAGGATTGATTGCGGGCGCTGGTCGTCGAGGACGATCCCGACGTCGCCCAGGACCTGGCGCGGGCGCTGAACGCCGCCGGCTTCGTGACGGAGATCGCCGCCGACGGCGACGCGGCCTGGTTCCAGGGCGATGTGGAAGACTATGACGTGGCGGTGCTCGACCTTGGCCTGCCGCGGCTCGACGGCCTGTCGGTGCTCAAGCGCTGGCGCAGCGCCGGGCGCAGCTTTCCGGTGCTGATCCTGTCGGCCCGCAGCCAGTGGATGGAGAAGGTCGAGGGCATCGAGGCCGGCGCCGACGACTACCTCGCCAAGCCGTTCCAGATGGGCGAGCTGGTGGCGCGCGTGCGCGGGCTGGTGCGGCGCTCGGGCGGGCGCGTGTCATCGCGGATCGAACTTGGCCGGCTGACGCTGGACACCCACCGAATGTCCGCGAGCCTCGACGGTGCGCCGCTGCGCCTGTCGCCGCTGGAGTTCCGCTTTCTGGACTACCTCGCCCACCAGTCGGGGCGCGCGGTGCCGGCCGGTGAGCTGGCCGAGCACCTTTACGGGGCCGGTGACAGCGCCGACGCCAACGCCATCGAGGCGCTGGTGGTGCGGCTGCGGCGCAAGGTCGGGCCTTCGCTGATCGAGACGCGGCGGGGCTTCGGCTACGTCCTCGCCGGCGCGGCGACGTGAAGGCCGCCTCGCTCCGCCTTCGCCTGCTGCTAGGGGCGATGGTGGCGATCTTCGCGGCGCTGGCCATCGCTTGGGTGGCCATGACGCTGCTGTTCGAGCGCCATATCGAACGACGAGCGGCCGAGGACCTGATCCGCAATGGACTGGAACTGTCGGCGGCGCTGAGCCTCGCGCCCGGCGGCGCGCCGCAGGTCTCCGCCGATCCGGGCGACCCGCGCTTCGATGCGCCGGGCGGCGGGCTTTACTGGCAGGTGAGCTCGCCCGCCGGCGCCATCCGCTCGCGCTCGCTCTGGGACCAGGCGCTGCCGGCGAAGGCCGGTGCGCCGAGCGAAGACTGGCGCACGCGGCGGCAGGCGGGGCCGCTTGGGCAAGGGCTGCTGGTGGTCGAGCGGATCGTGCGTCCGGACCGCGGCGGTCCACCGGTGCTGATCCAGGTGGCGCAGGACGAAGGCCCGCTGCAGGACGCGCGCAGCGAGTTCGGGCGCGAGCTGGCGGGGTTCCTGGTGCTGCTGTGGGCGGTGCTGACCGGCGCGGCCTGGCTGCAGGTGCGGCTTGGGCTGCAGCCGCTGGCGCGGGTGCGGGATGACCTTGCTGCCCTGACGTCGAGCCCCGCCGCACGGCTGGGCGACGGACATCCCCGCGAAATCGAGCCGCTGGTCAGCGCCATCAACGCCCTGGCCGAGGCGCGGGAGGGGGATTTGCAACGGGCCCGCCGGCGTGCGGCAGATCTCGCTCATGGTTTGAAAACCCCACTCGCGGCGCTGGCGGCGCAGAGCCGGCGGGCGCGGGAAGCCGGCGCGACGGAGGCTGCCGACGGGCTGGAGCGGGCGCTCGCGGCCGTCGGCTCGGCGGTGGAGGCAGAGCTGGCCCGCACGCGCATCACCACCATCGGCGCGGGCCTCAGCCCCGTGCGCAAGGTGGCGGAGCGGCTGGTCAGGGTGGTCGAGCACACCGATGCGGGGTCGGCTATCGACATGGCGGTGGAGGTGCCTGCCGACCTGCGCGTGCCGCTGGCGGAAGACGATCTGGGCGAAATCCTTGGGCCGCTGCTGGAGAACGCCGCGCGCTACGCCCGGCGGCAGGTTCGCGTCGGCGGGGCTTCGGACGCGGGCCGCACTTTGATCCTCGTGGAGGATGATGGGCCCGGCATCGCCGATGAGCTTGCAGCGCAGGCGCTGGCGCGCGGCGGGCGGCTGGACGAGAGCGGCGGCGACGGGCTCGGCCTCGCCATCGCGCGGGATCTGACGGAGGCCACCGGCGGCAGCCTTGAACTCAGCCGATCCGAACTCGGCGGCCTGATGGTGCGGCTGGCCTGGCCGGTGGGCTAGCCGGTGTTGCGCAGGCCCGCGGCGATGCCGGCAATGGTCAGCTGAAGACCCAGCCGCACCGCCTCGCTGTCGTCGCCTGAACGCCGGCGGGCCAGCAGCTCCAGCTGGAGGTGGTTGAGGGTGTCGATGCCCTCGGCCGCCAGTTCGACGGACTCGGCGAGCTCCGGCTGCTGGTCGAGGAGACGCCCGCCGCCGCGGATGGCCAGCACCAGCTCGCAGGTGGCCTCGTACTCGCGCCGAATGGCTGGCCAGATGCTGTCCTCTCCCGCCAGCGCGGCGTAGCGGGCGGCGATGTCCATGTCAGCCTGCGCCAGGGCCAGCTCCATGTTGGAGAGAAGCGAGGCGAAGAACTCGTCGGACTCGGAAAGCTCACGCAGGCGCGCGGCCGTGAGCCCGGCGCGCTCGGCGCCGCTGGCAAAGCCGTACCAGCCCGGCAACATGAAGCGCGCCTGCGTCCAGCTGAACACCCAGGGGATGGCGCGCAGGTCCTCGATGCGGCGGGTGGCGGTGCGTGAGGCCGGGCGGCTGCCGATGTTCAGCTCGGCGATCTCGCGCACCGGTGTCGCCGACCAGAAGAAAGCTTCGAAACCCAGGGTCCCGTAGACCAGTTCGCGATAGGCGGCCTGCGACCCCTTGGCGAGCCGGCGAAGGTCGAGGCCGGTGGGCCTCGCGCCCCTCACGCTCGCGGAGGCAACAGCGCTGACGAGGCTTTCGAGGTTGCTGCGGGCGGTGGCGCGGTCGCCGTAGCGGCGGGCGATCATCTCGCCCTGCTCGGTCATGCGGATCTGGCCGCGCACGGTGCCGGAGGGCTGGGCCAGCACGGCCTCGGCGGCAGGGCCCCCGCCCCGTCCGACCGAGCCGCCGCGACCGTGGAGCAGGCGCAGTCGAACGCCGGCCTGGTCGCAGACGGAGGTCAGCGCCGAGGCAGCGCGCGACACGGCCGTTCGGGAGGCGACGTAGCCGCCGTCCTTGTTGGAGTCGGAGTAGCCGAGCACGACTTCCTGCAGTTGGCCGGCCGCCCAGCGCGCAGCGGGCAGCGCCAGCCACTGGCGCAGGATCGTCGGGGCGTGGTCGAGGTCGTCCATGGTCTCGAACAGCGGCGCGACGCGGACGGCGGCCTCGGGTTCCGGCCGGCATTGAACGAGGCCGGCCTGCTTCATCAGCACCAGCGGCTCGAGGATGTCGCTGACGCTGGCGGCCTTGGAGACGATGTAGGCGCCGATGGCCGGGCGGCCGAAGTCGCGGACGGCGGCGGCCACGGCGTCGAGGATGGAAAGCTCCCGCTTCGTCTCGTCGGAGTATTCCGAGAAGAGCGAGCGCAGCGGCCGGTCGTGGTGCAACTCGCCGGTGAGGAAGGCGACACGCGCCTCCTCCGACATGGCGAGGTAGTCGCCCATGCCGGCCTTGCGGGCCAGCTCGGCGATGACGCGCTGATGGACATCAGCGTTCTGGCGGATGTCGATGGTGAGCAGGTGGAAGCCGCAGGCCTGCACGAGCGCGATCAGCGCCAGCAGCTTTTTGGGCACGAAGGGCTCGCCGATGGAGGCGGTGAGGCCAAGGACCAGCGTGCGCAGGTCGGCGAGGAAGGCGTGGACGGTTGGATAGGCGTCGGCGCTCGTCTGGCCGGCGGTCAGGCGCGCGCGGGTGGCGGCGAGCCGCTCCATGATCCGCTCGATGGCCCGGCGGTATGGCTCGTCGCGGCGGTGAACCGAAAGCGCCCGGACTTCCGAGGCCAGGGCGGCGACGTCGGCCGGGACGTCCACCAGCTCGGAGGAGACGGCCAGCTCCGACCACAGGGCCTGCAGCTCGGCGAGGTAATGGTCGAGGATGACGTGCGCCTGCGCGGTCAGAGCCATGCGCAGGGTGTCCGGACCGACGCCGGGATGGCCGTCGCGGTCGCCGCCGAGCCAGGAGCCGAGCTTCAGCGGCGCGCCCTCCAGCCCCTCCTCGGCCCATTCGCCATAGAGGTCAGCCACCGCCGGCAGCAACGAGGTACGGACGAGGGCCAGGGCGTTGCGGATTTCGTCAGCGGGCGTGATGCGCTCGTTGCGGTGCAGCCGCGTCTTCCACAGCAGCGCCACCTCATGCAGCAGCTCGCTGCGCAGGCGCGCTTCCGATCTGGCGCCAAGGTGATGGCGGCGCATGGCCATGAGGGCCGAGATGCGCGCCTCGCGGTCAACTACGGCCTGGCGGCGAACTTCGGTCGGATGGGCGGTGAGCACCGGCGAGACGTGCAGGCGGCGGAAGAGCCCCTCCTCGGCCTCGAACCTGACGTCGTCTTCGGCGTGGCGGCGGCGGCCGGCGGCGTCCTCGGCGATGTTGGCGAGGATGGAGCGGCAGGCGAAGGCGCGGGCCAGGAACAGGGCCTCGTCCCCCCTCAGGCGGCCGAACAGCGCCTCCAGGCCCTCGTCGTCGCCCCGCAGGGCGCTGGCCCGCGCCTGTTCGACGAGCGCGCGGGCGGGCTCACCGTCGAGCGTCGCGATCGCCTCCAGCAGAATGGAGTCGAGCAGCCGCGCGTTCTGGCGGACATAGCGGCCGACCGGCGCCCGAGCGGGCCGCAGCCCTGCCTCGGGTGCGTGGAAGGTCACCTCAGATCGGCTCCGGGCTGTAGTAGGCGCCACCGGCCTTGTAGCGCTCCAGGCGCTTCAGCTCTTTGGGGTCAATCTTCTCGCGCCAAGTGGCAGCGCCGTTCTTCAGGTCGGCGGGCGTGAGCACCAGCGGCTTCCAGACCGGGCCGCCCATGATGTCATAGAGGTTGTAGGCCAGCGTCGGCGTTGGACCGGCCTTGAATTCCAGCAGGCCGAAGTTGTTGCTCTTGGCGTAGACCGGCCGCATGCGAACTTCCGGCACCTGGTCGGGCCACTTGTCGTTGGGCGTCTGCGCCAGCGGCGAGGCAACGAGGTCGTAGATGTCGTAGCCGCCCTGCTCCGAGCGCGGGATGCAGTTGATCTCGCCGACGTGGGTGTCGCCGGAGATGCAGACGACGCCCTCGATCTTCTCGTCGCGGATGAAGTCGAAGATCTCGTTGCGCTCGTGCAGGTAGGTCGCCCAGCTGTCGCCCGGCCGCTCGGCCAGGGACCAGCCGCCGCCCGCCGCCAGGATCTTGAAGGGCGCGCGGCTGGCCTTCAGCGCCCGCTTGAGCCAGGCCTTTTGAGCCGCGCCGATCATGGTCTTGTCCGGGCCGTCCGGCTTGTCGGGCGGATCGCGGTAGTAGCGGCCGTCCAACATGAAGAAGTCGATGCCGGCGAAGCTGTGCTGGAAGAAGACGCCGGGCACGCCCGGCAGGCCGTAGGACGGGTTGGCCCAGTAGGCCTTGAAGACCTTCAGGGAGCTGTCCTTGAAGGGCGAGCGGCTGTCGGAGTCGTTGTAGCCGAAGTCGTGGTCGTCCCAGATGGCGAGGTTGGGAATGCGGCGCAGTTGGCTCTGCAGCCGCTCGACATTTCGGCCACGGCGGTAGGTGTCGGCCAGCGCCTCTGGCACGTCGCTGTCGCCGTAGATGTTGTCGCCGAGCCAGAGGAACATGTCCGGCTCCTGGGCGGCGATGGCGCTGAAGATGCGCTGTTCGGCATCGAGCTGGATGCGCGCGCAGGACCCGAAGGCGACACGCACGTCGGCCAGGCCCGCGGGCGCGGTGCGGGCGCGGAAGGGGACCGGGGCGAAGCGATCGAGAACGCCGTCGAAACGCAGGCGGTAGTAGTAGTCCGTCGCCGGCTCGAGGCCGTCGATGCGGAAGACGGTGACGAGGTCGTTCTCCAGCGTCGCGGGAATGGCGCCGGTGAGCTTGGCGTCGGAGAAGTCGCGCTGGCGCGCGTACTCCACCTGAACCGGCGCCTGGACGCTGACGCGGGCCCAGATGGTCAGGTGGTTGGGACCCGTGTGCCCGATCATTGGGCCCTGCAGGGCGCGCGGATAACCGAGCACGGCCGCCACGGCACCAGAGGCCGCCGACCAGAAGGCCGCCATCGCGCCGCCGGCCAGAAGCCCGCGCCTGCCGATCATCAATCTACCCATAGCGAATGGCTCCCTGGTCGATCGGCGCCAGCGCCGCGACGAGCGGCTGGTGAATCTGCGGCGTGCAGGCAAGGCAGGTGCCGCCCATGAGGTCGAGCGCGCCGCCCTGCGTATCGGTGACGATACCGCCGGCTTCGGAGACGAGGATGGCGCCGGCGGCCATGTCCCAGGCCTTTACCGCCTGCTCCCAGAAACCGTCGAAGCGGCCGCAGGCGACGTAGGCCATGTCCACCGCCCCGGCGCCGAGCCGCCGCATGCCGGCGATCTGCGGCGTCAGCAGGGACATCTCGTGAGCGAATTGGGCGTGGCGCGGCTTGCCCTCGAACGGGATGCCCACCGACAGCAGCGCCTCACCAAGCGAGGCGCGGCTGGAGACGCGGATCGGCTTGCCGTTCAGGAACGCCCCTCGCCCCTTCTCAGCCCAGAACATCTCGCCCGCCATCGGCACATAGGTCACGCCGGCGATGACTTCGCCGCGTCGCGCCAGGGCGATGTTCACGGCGAAGATCGGCAGGCCGACCAGGAAGTTCATGGTGCCGTCGAGCGGGTCAACGATCCAGACGTGGTCGGCGTCGCTGCCCTTCGTCAGGCCGGTCTCTTCGCCCAGGAAGCCGTAGGTCGGCTGGGCGGCGGAGAGCATGGAGCGCACCGTCTCCTCCGCCCTGGTGTCGGCCTCGGAGAAGGGGTCGCCGAAGTTGCCCTTGATCTCGACCGACAGGCTGGGGAGATCGGCGAAGTCGAGCTTCAGCCGGTCGCCGGCCGCGCGGGCGGCATCGATCATGGCGCGCAGGGTTTGAGATACGTCGGTCACGTCAGTCCCGCAGCTTGGTGCGCCAGAGGCTCGAGGCGAGCACGACCGAAAGGACCGAGGCGCCGAGCCAGAACCAGATGGCGGTGCTGAAGTCGTAGGTGCGCACGCCGTTCTCCACCGTCATGCCGTTGTCGATCAGGATGCCGGAGACCTGTTCCTGGATCGCGGTGCCCACGTAGCTGAAGATGCCGATCACCCCCATGACGGCGCCGGCGACGCGCTTGGGCGCGATGTCCACCGCGAAGAGGCCGCCCAGCGAGGTGACCAGACCCGTCATGCCAAGGCCGAACAGCACCATGCCGACGAAGAGCACCGGCAGGTCGCGCGGTCCAAAGAAGATCAGCAGCATGCCGATCACCTCCAGCACCCCGAAGAGGAGGTTGGCGGGCGGACGGCGGGCGTTGAAATACTTGTCGGAGATCCAGCCGAAGCCGATGGCGCCGGCGATGCCGGCGATGGTGCTGACCATCAGCATCGTGCCGGCCAGCGGCAGCGACAGCCCCCGCTCTTCCTGCAGGTAGAGGACGCCCCAGGAGTTGATGGCGTAGCGGGTGACGTAGTTGAGCGCCGAGGCCAGCGCGAGCACCCAGATGGCCGGGATGGCCAGCACGGAAAGCTGCTGGCGGAAGACGCTCGAGGCCGCCGGTTTGGCGGGGCCTTCGTAGTGATCGTTTTTCCATTCGGCGACGGTCGGCAGGCCCAGCGTACGCGGCCGGTCCTGCACGAGGAGGTAGGTGCCGAGGGCCACGGCGAGACCCAAGATGCCCGGGCCCCAGAAGCCCCAGCGCCAGCCGAGGTAGGCCACCAGGCCGCCGACCGCCACGAAGGTCAGGCCCTCGCCAATCGAGTGGGCCGTGCTCCAGATGCCATAAGCGCGGCCGCGCTCCTTGTTGGAATACCAGGCGGTCATGGCGACGACGCCGCCCGGCGCGCCAAAGCTCTGGAACCAGCCGTTCAGGCCCCAGATCAGCGCCGCGGCCGCGACCGTCGTCGAA
>CAMLRH010000003.1 GCA_946482375.1 uncultured Caulobacteraceae bacterium
GCGAAGGCGAACAGGTTGCGGGCGTAGAGCGCCGAAGCGTCGGCGGCGATGCGGCCGGGCAGGTTGGGCGCGCCGAGGATCTTGACGCCATTGGCGGTGACGACGGTTTCGCCAAGCTTGGCGCCCTCGACGTTGCCGCCCTGTTCGACGGCGAGGTCGACGATGACGGAGCCCGGCTTCATCGAGGCCACCTGCTCCTTGGTCACCAGGCGCGGCGCGGGCCGGCCGGGGATCAGCGCGGTGGTGATGACGATGTCCTGCTTGGCAATGTGGCCGCTGATGAGCTCGGCCTGCTTGGCCTGGTATTCCTTGCTCATCTCCTTGGCGTAGCCGCCGGCGGTCTGGGCGTTCTTGAACTCCTCGTCCTCGACGGCCAGGAACTTGGCGCCGAGCGACTCGACCTGCTCCTTGGTGGCCGGGCGAACGTCGGTGGCGGTGACGACCGCGCCCAGGCGACGGGCCGTGGCGATGGCCTGCAGGCCGGCGACGCCGACGCCCATGACGAAGACCTTGGCGGCGGCGACCGTGCCGGCCGCCGTCATCATCATCGGCAGCACCCGACCGTAGGCCTCGGCGCCCTCGATCACGGCGCGGTAGCCGCCGAGGTTCGCCTGCGAGGACAAGACGTCCATCACCTGCGCGCGGGTGATCCGGGGCACGAACTCCATGGCAAACGCGGTCGCGCCCTGCTTGGCCAGCGCCTCCAGCGTCTTCTTCTCGACGTAGGGATTGAGGGTGGCGACGACGATGGCGCCCTTCTTCAGGGCGGCGATCTCCTCGGCCTCCGGGCCGCGGACCTTGAACAGGATGTCGGCCTTGGCGAGCGCGGCCTTGGCGGTCTTGGCCATCTCCGCGCCGGCGGCGGCGTAGTCGGCGTCGGGGACCGAGGCGCCGAGACCCGCGCCCGCCTCGACGACGACCGAGAAGCCGGACGCAATCAGCTTCTTCACCGTCTCCGGCGTGGCGGCCACGCGCGTTTCACCGGCGCGGCGCTCCTTCGTGACGGCGATGACGGCCATGCGGGGCTCCCCCTCCCTGTAAGCCACTACAATAGAGATTTACGCGCCGGCCGGCGCGCTAGTGCGTCGACTTGCGCTCGCGCAGCACCAGGATGCCGACGGCCAGCAGCACGATCCCCGTGATCAGGCCGCCGAAGAAGCCCGCGTCCGTCGCGAACCACAGCGTCAGCATCAGCAGCGTGACCGCCGTGACCAGCGAACCCCACTTGGTCAGGGCCGCGAACATATGGAAGGTGTTCGCCTGCTCGCGAATGTCCATTTCGCCGCGGTGGTAGTCGTGGCTTTCGGCCGCCATGGAACGCTCCCGGTGGATGTGGTACTGGCGCGACCTATACCAACCGCGAGCGCCGCTCAAGCGCGGAGCCGAAAGCGGGTGCCAGGGGGCTTTTCGGCGCATCATGCGGCCGGCTTTCATCTCAGTCATCGTTGCGACCTACAACTGGCCCCAGGCGCTCGACCGGGTGCTCGAAGGCCTGTCGCGCCAGACATGGCGTGAGGCCGAGATCGTCGTCGCCGACGACGGCTCGCGGCCGGACACGGGCGAACTCGTCGCAAACTGGAAGAGCCGGTCGAGCCTGCCGATCGTTCACGCCTGGCAAGCCGATGAGGGCTTTCGGCTGGCGCGGGTCAGAAACCTTGCGGCGTCGAAGGCCGGGGGCGACTACCTGGTCTTCATCGACGGCGACTGCATTCCGCCGGCGACCTTCCTTGAGGATCACGCGGCGTTGGCCGAGCGCGGCTGGTTCGTGGGCGGGCGCCGAGCCTTCCTGACACCGGAGGCGACGCGGGCCATCCTCGATGGGACACTCGATGCGCGAGACTGCGTGCCGGAGCACTTCATCAAGCGCTCGCACGCCGGGCGGCTGCGGCGGCTGCCGCTGGGTCCGCTGCGCAAGCTGCGGCCGCTGACCTGGAAGCAGGTCGAGGGCTGCAACATGGCCGTCTGGCGCGACGACTTCCTGCGCATCCGCGGCTTCGACGAGGCCTTCTGCGAGTACGGGCACGAGGACGTTGATTTCGCCGTGCGGCTGGGGCGGTCGGGGCTGAAGGGGAAGTGGGCGACGTTCGCCGCCACCCTGATGCATCTCGACCACGGGCGCGGTACGCCGGGTGCTGGGTCGGAAGCGGCGCTGGCTCGTATCTTCGCCGAGAATCGTCCGCTACCGGTGCGCTCGCTCTTTATGGAGGAGGCGGCATGAAGGTCTCGGTCGTCGTCACCACCTACAACTGGCCCAGGGCGCTCGACCGGGTGCTGGACAGCCTCGCTCGCCAGACGCACGGCGACTTCGAGGTCATCGTCGCTGACGACGGCTCGCGGGCGGATACCGCCGAACTGGTGCGTGGCTGGATCGGCCGCGCGCCGTTCCCGCTCCAGCACGCCTGGCAGGAGGACAAGGGCTTCCGGGCCGGGCGGGTGCGCAACCTCGGCGCTTCGAAGGCGACCGGCGACTACCTCGTCTTCATCGACGGCGACTGCCTGACGTTGCCGGGCTTCGTGGCGTCACATGCGGCGCAGGCTGAGCGCGGCTGGTTCGCGACGGGGCGCCGCGCGCAGGTGCGCGAAAGCGTGACGGCCGAGATTCTGGAGAAGGGCCTCAGACCCTACGCCCTGCCGCGCTGGCGGCTGATCGCGGAAAGCCCGCACTGGCTGCAGACCCGCTACGCCCAGCTTCTGACACTGCCGGTCGACGGTGTGCGGCGCTCGAAGCACGCGGCCGACGTGCGCAAGGCCGAGAGCTGCAACCTGGCGCTATGGCGCGACGATTTCCTGAGCGTCGGCGGCTTCGACGAGGCCTTCGAAGGTTTCGGTTGCGAGGACGTCGACCTCTGCCTGCGGCTGCTCCGCGCGGGGCTCAAGCGCAAGAGCCTGGAGCATCTGGAGCCGGTGCTGCACCTCTATCACGGCCGCAAGGCGGTGGTCCCGGAGACGCGGCGGCTGCTGGAAGAGAGCCACGCGGCGAGCCACATCGAGGCGCGCGTGTCGATGTTCAGGCCGGCCAGTTCGCCAGCAGGCCGCGCAGCGCCGCCACGAAAGCCAGCGGCTGGTCGATCATCACGTGGTGGTCGGAATCCGGAATGAGAATGCGCGGCGCTTCGGCCGGAACCACCCTGGCCATGTAGTCCAGCGCCTCTTCGTCGACGAGGCCGGAGCGATCGCCCCACATGAAGGCGACGGGCGCCTTGATCCGGGGCAGGACCTCGCCAAGGTCCTCGCGGTCGAAGTGGGTCCAGAAGAACGGATCGAACTTCCAGGTCCAGCCGCCCTCGATCTCCTTCAGCGAGCGCCGGGCGATGTAGTCGGCGATGTAGAGGTTCTCGCACGGCTGCGGCGGCGCCAGCCGGAAGCGGGCCAGCGCCTCGGTCAGGGTCGGATAGACGCGGTTGGGCTGGGTGCGCGGCGGCGGGCCGTTCCAGCGCTTCTCGGGTGGATGAATGGCGGAATCGACGATGACCGCCGCGCGGATGCGGTCGGCGTACGGCCCGGCGCAGTGCATCGCCTGGTAGCCGCCGAACGAATGCGCCACGAGGATGGGCTTGACGCCCGCGGCGTTCAGTTCGGCGGCGTCGATGGCGGCCAGGATTTCCGCGACACAGACATCGCGGCTGTAGGCCTCCCGCCAGCCGGACTCGCCCATGCCGGACCATGAGATGGCGGCGATCCGGTAGTCGTCGGCGAAGAAGGGGGCGATGAAGCTCCACCAGTCGGCGTGAGCGCCGTTGCCGTGCAGGAAGACGAGCCCCGGCTTGCCGACCTCGCCCCAGGTCAGGAGTTCGACGGCGGCGCCGTCGACGTCGATCAGCCGGCGTTGCGGAGCCTTCTCCAGCGCGCGCTCGAACCACGCCGGGGCGGGCGGCTGTCCGCCGTTGAAGCGCGCCAGGGGCGCCGCGATTTCAGGCGGCAGAACCTGTCCGTCAGCCATGGGTCGGGTCCTGATAGGCGCGTTCACCCGGTCGGGGTTCGCGCGGGGCGACGGCCTTGAAGACACCCGTTCCGGTCATCAGCAACTTGTCGCCCGACCAGATGCGGCCGCGAACGGTGAAGACGTCGTCATCTTCCGAGACCAGTTCGGCCGCGCCTTCCACGAAATCGCCGAGCCGCGCGGCGGAGAGGAAGTCGCAGGTCAGGCGCACCGTCACCCAGTAGTGTGACCGGGCCACCGAGATCACCCGGCCCCAGGCCATGTCGGCGAAGGTCATCAGCATGCCGCCGTGGGCGTTGGCCATGCCGTTGGTGTGGTGCTTCTCGACGCGGAAGCCCAGTGTCGTGCCGTCCGGCCCGTGCTTCTCGAACAGCGGCCCGACCTGGCGGCCGAAGCCGCGGGTCCAGTCGAGCAGCTGATAGCCTTCGGGAATGACCGCGGTGGGGGAGGTCGCGTCGTCCATGGCTCTCGTGTCTAACGGCTGTTTGAATGAGCTACTAGGCCAAACCGACCGCCCCCAGAACCGCCTCCTGCCTTTTGGCCAGCGCCGCTTCCGAGAAACCCTCCAGCGAGGTCTCGAACAGCTGCCGCCAGTTCAGTTCGGCGCCCAGGTGCAGGAAGGCCGAGCCGAGGCCGATGGCGGCGCGGTCCATGAAGACGAAGGCCCTGGGGACGGTGACGGGTCCCTGCTCCTGCAGCGCCTGCTTGACCTGAAAGGCCTCGCGGCGGCCGTACATGCCGGGCGCGACGCCGTCGGCCACCGTGCGCACCCGGTCGTCCAGCAGCGGGCCATAGATGAAGCGCGCCCAGATGTTCATCGTGTCCATCAGTTCGGGCTTGAGACCCTTGAAGCCCCAGCTTTCGTAAGCCGCCAGCTGCGCGTCCCGGTCGCCCGTGATGAGCGCGCGGTAGAGGGCGACGACGCCCGCGACGAAGCTGGGCTCGAAGATGCGGATGCAGCCGAAGTCCAGGAGGTTCAGCCGCTCGGCTTCGCCGGCGAAGGTGTAGTTGCCGAGGTGCGGGTCGCCGTGGATGACGCCGAGCTTGATGAGCGGCGTCCACCAGGCCTCGAACAGGATACGGGCGATGCGGTTGCGCACCTCCAGCGGCGCGTCCTTGAAGGCGAGCAGGCCTCGCCCGTCCAACCATTCCATTGTGAGCAGGCGCCCGGTCGACAGGCCGAAAATCGGCTCGGGGACGGCGATGTCGTCGCGGCCGGCGAAGAAGCCCTTGTAGAGCGCCATGGCGCGGGCCTCGCGGGCGTAATCCAGCTCTTCGCGAATGCGCTCGGAGATCTCGACGGCGATCTCACGGGTGTCGATCTGGCCGAACAGCTGGCGGCCGATGGCCATCGCCGCGCGCATCTGGGCGAGGTCGCTTTCGACGGCGCTCTGCATCTCGGGGTACTGCAGCTTCACGGCCAGGCGCCGGCCTTCCAGCGTGGTCGCGCGATGCACCTGGCCGAGCGAGGCGGCCGCGGCGGGTTCGAGTTCGAACGATCCCAATTTCGCCTGCCAGTCGGCGCCCAGCTCGGCGGCCATGCGCCGGCGGACGAAGCCCGGGCCCATCGGCGGGGCGTTGGCTTGCAGTTGGGCGAGTTCCTCGGCGAACTCCGGCGGCAAGAGGTCGGGGACGGTGGCGACCATCTGGGCCACCTTCATCAGCGGCCCCTAGAGCTGACGGAGCGCCTCCTTCAGCGCGCGAGCATTACGGGCGTCGACGTCGCCCTTGCCGAACAGGGCGTTGGCGCCAAAGGTCGCCGCCGCGCCGGACAGGCCGGCGCCGACCTGCACGAACCGCGCGGCGCGTCCGGTCAGGCGGTTTCGTTCGGGGTCGCGGCTCATGGAGCCCCCTCAGTCGGCTTCGCCGACAGCTCCCCCAGAGGGGGAGCATCCACGACGCCAGATCCTCCCCCGCTGGGGGAGGTGGCCCGAAGGGCCGGAGGGGGCCTCACCCAACCAACTCCTCGAACTCATCCACCAGCCGCTCGATCTGGCGGCAACCGGCGGCCCAGAACGCCTTCTCTCGTGGATTGAGGCCGAAGGGCTTCAGGGCCTCGACGTAGGTGCGCGTACCGCCGGCGGCGAGAAGGTCCTCGTAAAGCGGCGCGAACCCGGCGGGGTCTTCGCGCCTCTTCTCCATCAGTCCGCGCACCAGCAGGTCCCCGAAGGCGTAGGCGTAGACATAGAAGGGCGCGTGCACGAAGTGACTGACGTAGGCCCAGTAGTGCTCGTAGCCGGGGTTCAGCTTGATGGCCGGGCCGAGGCTTTCGCCCATCACCTCCAGCCACAGCCCGCCGATCTGGTCGGGCGCGAGTTCACCTTCCTTGCGCGCGGCATGGAAGCGGGTCTCGAAGCGGTGGAAGGCGATCTGGCGGACGACGGTGTTGAGGCCGTCCTCGATGCGCCCGGCGAGCAGGCCCAGCCGCTCGGCCTTGGACGCCTCGGACAGCAGACGCTCGAACACCAGGCCTTCGCCGAAGATGGACGCCGTCTCGGCCAGCGTCAGCGGGGTGTCGGCGAGCAGGGTGCCGAGCGGAGCGCAAAGCGTCTGGTGGACGGCGTGGCCAAGCTCGTGGGCCAGCGTCAGCACGTCCCGCCGCTCGCCCATGTAGTTCATGAACACGTAGGGGTGCTTGTCGGCCGTCACCGGGTGGGAATAGGCGCCGGACTGCTTGCCGGGCCTTGGCCGCGCGTCGATCCACGGCTGGGCGAAGAAGGTCTGGGCGGTGTCGGCGAACTTCGGGGCCAGCGCCGAGAAGCTGTCCAGCACCATCGTCTGCGCCTCGTCCCAGCCGTAGGCGCGGGGTTTCGAGGTATCGAGGGGCGCGTTGCGGTCCCAGTAGTCGAGCGCCTTGCGGCCCATCAGCTTGGCCTTGAGCGCGTAATAGCGGTGCGAGGTGCGCGGGTAGCTTTCGACGACCGCCTGCTCCAGCGCCTCGACCGCATCGGCATCGACCTCGTTCGCGAGGTGGCGTCCCTGGGCCGGGTCGGCGAACTTCCGCCAGCGATCCTCGACCTGCTTTTCGAAGGCGGTGGTGTTGAGCACCAGACCCAGCAGCGAGGCGCGTTCCTCCAGCGCCTTGGCCAGACCCTGCGCGGCGGCCTTGCGAACCTTCGGCTGTGGGTCAGAGAGGCGGTTCAGCGCCTCGGGCAGGGTCAGCCGCTCCTTTCCGGCGTGGGCGACGAGCCGGGCCAGCGTTTCGTCCCACAGCCGCGTCCAGTTGGCGACCGCTGGCGAGCGATCGACCAGCAGCCGCTCCAGGTCCGGCGTAAGCTCATGCGGCCGCGAGGCGCGCACCCGCCGCATCCACGGCCGCCAGCGCTGGGCCGGCGGATGGGCGGTGAAGGCCGCCTCGATCTCGGGGTCCTCGAGTTCGTTGAGTTCGAGCGTGAAGAACAGGCTCTCGGCCCCGATCTGGGCGGCGCGGGCGCGGAAGTCGGCCTCGAACTTCGCCCACGCCGGATCGTCGCGCTGGGTCGAGGCGGCCAGGGACGCAAAGGCTCCGACGGCCCACAGGCCGTTGGTCGCCTTCTCATAAAGACGGATGCCCCGGTCGATCAGCTCACCCAGCTGAGCGGGGTCGGCGCGCGAGCCGACGAACTGGCCCTTCAGCGCTACAAGCTCGCCGTTGAAGGCGGCGGCCGCGGTCAGGTCGGCTTCGATCCGCGGATCGTCGCGCCCGGCGTAAAGGTCGTCGAGGCGCCATTGCGGCAAGGTTTCGGGTCGGACGGGGGCGTTCATGGGCTCCATATGTATGGTGGCTGAAAGGTGGACAACGCCCGATCGCGTTAACCCTCAGAACACCTCTCCTTAGGCCCGCCTTTACCCCCGGCGTGTATCAATTCGATCCACACCCGGCGTTTGTCCCGTTCTGGGACACCCGGTCCGACATACGAGATCTTTGATGACGAAGACGGTTCTGGTCGTCGACGACGACCCGACGCAACGCAGGCTGATCCAGGGAGTCCTCGAACGCGAGGACTTTGCGGTCGCGCACGCCGAGGACGGCGGCGCGGCGATGGACTACCTCACCTCCGGCAAGCCGGCCGACGTGATCCTGCTCGACCTGCAGATGCCGGGCATGGACGGCCACCAGACGCTGGCCGAGATGCGCGCCCGCGGCTTCGGCCAGCCGGTGATCGTGCTGACGGCCACGGGCGGGGTCGAAACCGTCGTCAAGCTGATGCAGGCCGGCGCCCAGGACTTCTTCATCAAGCCGGTCGGCGCCGACCGCATCATCGTTTCCATCCAGAATGCGCTGTCGCTCGGCGAGCTGCGCAGCGAGGTCGTGCGGCTGAAGAAGCACGCGACCGGGCGCACGACTTTTGACGACCTGATCGGCGACTCCGCCGGCATGCGGGCGGTGAAGGCCTTCGGCCAGCGCGCCGCCAAGTCGTCGATCCCGGTGCTGATCACCGGCGAAAGCGGCGTCGGCAAGGAAGTCATCGCCCGCGCCATCCACGGCGAGTCCGGCCGCGCCGGCAAGCCGTTCGTGGCCGTCAACTGCGGCGCCGTTCCCGCCAACCTCGTCGAGTCGATCCTGTTCGGCCACGAGAAGGGCAGCTTCACCGGCGCCACCGACAAGCACCTCGGCAAGTTCATGGAGGCCAATGGCGGCACCCTGTTCCTCGACGAGGTCGGCGAGCTGCCGCTCGACATGCAGGTCAAGCTGCTGCGCGCCCTGCAGGAAGGCGAGATCGACCCGATCGGCGCCAAGCGCTCGGTGAAGGTCGATGTGCGCATCGTCTCGGCCACCAACCGCGACCTCGCCCAGGCGGTCCATGGTGGGTCGTTCCGCGAGGACCTCTACTATCGCCTCAACGTCTTCCCGATCGAGGCGCCGCCCCTGCGCGAGCGCCGCGAGGACGTCCCGGCCCTGGTCGACGCCTTCATCCACCGCTTCAACGTGGAGGAGGGCAAGCGGGTCGCCGGCGCTTCCAACCAGACGCTCGCGCTGCTCGGCGGCTTCGACTGGCCGGGCAACGTCCGCCAGCTGGAAAATTCGGTCTATCGCGCCATCGTGCTGGCCGACGCGCCCTACCTGCAGCCGCACGACTTCCCGGCCATCTCCGGCCAGAAGGCGCCGCCGCTGCAGCCCACGGCCGCCGTCGCCCCCACCCCGACCGAGCTGATGGTCGGCATGGGTAAGGACTCGCCCGTCCAGTTCCTCGACGAGCAGGGGCATCTGCGCAAGCTCGAGGATATCGAGCGCGACCTGATCCAGCTCGCCATCGAGACCTACGCCGGTCATATGAGCGAGGTGGCGCGGCGCCTCGGCATCGGCCGCTCCACGCTCTATCGCAAAGTCCGCGAGAGCGGGCTTGAGGATATGGCCGAGCTGAAGGACGCGGGATAACCATCAATCCGCTCATCCCGGCTTTCGCCGGGATGAGCGGTTATTGGGGAGGCTTGCGCTTGAAGCCTCCTCGTTTCAGCTCTTTTCGCTCACCCTTGGCCTTCACCGCGATCTCCTTGAGCTTGACCGCCTGCATGGCCGATAAAGCCTCGCCCGGCGCGCCCTTTTCCGGGTCGCCGAAGGCGCGGCCGTAGGTCTTCACCCGGTCGGAGACGCTGTCCAGGAACTCGCCCTCCCAGTCGGAGAGCTTCACGCCCGCGCGTTCGGCCATGCGTTTCGCCCGCTTCAGCGCATTCAGCGCCGCGCGCCTGGCCTGGGCCTTGCGGTCGGGGACGCTGCGCTTCAAAGCCCGCCGATGGCCGACATGTAGAGGTCGAGCAGCGCCTCTTCCTCCATCCGCTTGGCGCGGTCCTGCTTTCGCAGGCGCACGACCTTGCGGATGATCTTGCTGTCGAAGCCGTTGCCCTTGGCCTCGGCGTAGACCTCCTTCAGGTCGGCCATGACGCCGGCCTTGTCCTCCTCCAGCCGCTCGATGCGCTCGATGATGGTCTTCAGCTGCGTCTGGGCGGTGGCGTTGAGGGTGTCGATGGAAGAGGCGTCGTCGGCCATGGTACGGACTTTCAGGAAGGGCGGTGAGGCCCGCGACCCTAGCGGGCGAGTCGGGGTCATGTCAGTGCGCCATGGCGGGTTGTCCACAACCTGAACCTCCACCGTCCCCATCCGTTTGCGTCGCATGGCGAGAACTCCCCCCACCCAGGAAGACGCCGAGGCCGCCGTCCGCACCCTCATCGAATGGGCCGGCGACGACCCCGACCGCGAAGGCCTGCTCGATACGCCCAAGCGCGTGACCAAGGCCTATCGCGAGCTCTTCGCCGGTTACACGACCGACCCGCGCGACTACCTGCAGCGCACCTTCGAGGAGGTCGGCGGCTACGACGAGCTGGTCGTGCTCACCGACATCCGCGTGGTCTCCTTCTGCGAGCACCACATGCTGCCGTTCCTGGGCAAGGCGCATGTCGGCTACCTGCCGCGCGACCGGGTGGTCGGCATCTCCAAGCTGGCCCGCGTCGTCCACGGCTTCGCCCGGCGCCTGCAGATCCAGGAGAAGCTGACCGCCGAGATCGCCGGGGCCATCGACGAGATCCTGAAACCGAAGGGCGTCGGCGTCGTCATCCAGTCCGAGCACAGCTGCATGACCATGCGCGGGGTCAACACGCCAGGCTCGCGCCTGACCACCAGCCATCTGCTCGGCGAGGTCCGCGACGACCCCAAGACCCGCGACGAATTCCTGCGCCTCGTCGGCGTCTAGTTGCGGCCAAGCTGAACTAGGCGCATCGTCCCGCTCCTCTAGATGAGGAGAGGCGCCATGACCGCGTTCAACGCCGTGCGTTTCCGCGTAAAGCCAGGCCGCGACCAGGACTTCCTGGACGCCCACAAGGCCATCGCCGCCAACTGGCCCGGCCTGCGCCAGGCCAACATGATCCAGACCGGCGACCACAGCTACTGCATCATCGGCGAATGGGAGAGCATGGACGCCCTCGTCGCCGCGCGTTCGGCGATGGTGGCGACACTGGACAGTTTTCGAGACACCCTGGAAGGCGCCACCGACCCGGCCTCGGGGCCGGTGGTGTTGCAGCTGAAGTAGCTGGAGTTCCGCACGGGTCGCACTCTAAGCGCCCTTGCCAAGCCGCCTTGCCCTCTTGCGCCCGCGTCAGTCGGAGCTGTTATTGATGACTGACACCGGGCCGAAATGACGACCAAGCCACCACTTGACCCTCAGAAGTTTGTCGATGCCATTCGCGCGAGCGCCAAGTCGATCTACGACCCCATCGCTGTAGGCGATCCTACCTACTGGATACCAACCCCGGAGCTTGAAGCCCTGCTGGATCGGGAGCTGAAGGGGCTTTCGCTTGCCGGTCTACCGCTCAGAACTCGTTCCAAAGTGGTCAAGGAGAGTGTCTGCAGGGCCTTGGGATACCCGGTTCCGAAGTCCTTCAAGAAGACCCAACCGCGTTTTCCAGGCCAGTTCTTTGATACTTACGCGCAGAAGGCGAACAATCTTCAAATCTGGAATGAAGAACTATCGGGAATTCGTCGCTATGTGCTCATCCGGGTTTCCGAACAGGACGTGGTTTCCCGAGTTAAGGTCGTCACGGGCGATGCGCTCGCCGCCCTGGATACGACCGGCACACTGACGAAGAAATATCAGGCAAGGTGCGTCCCTGGCCAAGACCCGGCGGAGCTAATTGCCGTGCGGGACACGCGAACGCTTCGGCCCTTCACGTCCGAAGTCGCCCAGGTTGGGGGTGTTTCGCCTGTCAAACACCCGACGCCGGGCGAGCTGCTTCCCATTGCGACCATCTTCGAAAGGCTCCGCCACCTCATCGGAGCTCGCTTCCAGGACGCGGGCTTCGACCAAGAGAGAAACCGCGGCGCCGCGCTTCATCGGCTGGTTTGCGAGGCCCTCGGCTACGCCAGCTATCAGGACGACGGCCAGTTTCCCGATATCCGCCACCAGCTTCTGGAAATTAAGCTGCAAACCTCACCGACGGTCGATCTTGGTCTTGTGCTTCCCAGCAGCACAGAGCCGTTAGATGTTCCGATGCTGAACGGAACGCAGGTTAGGCACTGTGACGTTCGCTATTTAGTTTTCTATGGTCGAGTGGCCGGGGGCGAGGTCGAGTTGACGCACCTGTTTCTTTCGACGGGTGAAGCTTTCCTCGGTCGGTTTCCCCAGTTTCAAGGCAAGGTTCTGAACGCGAAAATCCAGATCCCATTACCTAACAACTTCTTCGACAGGTAGGCCAAACGCCTGCCAGACCAACGCGTCCAGGTCTGCTTCAAGTTGAAGCGCCATGTTCCGATCGACGGTTGCGTGGATCATCCTGGCGCGTTGGATCAGTTGCCTACCAACGGCCGAACCTGGGTCAGGCAGCGGGAATAGTTCGACATATTGGGTGATGAAACGGCGCCGGCCCGCGTAGAGCTTGTTATTGAAACGCCGGTCGTAGAACGCCTCGATAAAGGTCGAGTTCGCGACCGCCGCGGCCAGCCACAGGAGGTCTTCGCCGTTGGCCGCTTCAGGGGCCAGCCAGTAGCAGTCTCCATTGACGACTCCGCCTTCGAGATCGACCCAGAAGGTCGGGCGCTTCGAGATGTCCCGGAAGACCAGCTTGGGTGCGGGCCATGCGGCGGGGTCCTGCGGGACCCACAGCTCGTACCAGTTGCGCCCCGCCTCCATCAGATAGCTCCGGGCTTCGAGCTTCGCCCTGTGCTCCTCCAGATACGCGCGCGATTTCGGGTAGTTCGACAGGTCCACCGGCCGCCTTTGACCGCCTTTGACCTCGTGCGGGTAGAGTATCGAGCGATCTTTACTTGCGGCGACGGCTCGAAATCGGCCAGCCGTGTGGTGGGTGATCAGCGGCTTGAGCAATTCGGGACGGGCATCGGGATGGAGGCTGTCCCAATCCGTGCGGATGAAGACCTTATCGGCGCAGGTTTTGACACCTACCCTCACCTTGCCGATGTCGCGGAAGACGCCCCAGGAGTGCCTGGCGATCGTCTTCAGCCAGTCATCAGTCGATTGAGTCGCGATGCGCCAGACATCGTAAGCATCGCCCGAGGTGTCCAGAGCTCCGTGCATCACCTCGAAGCGCCGGTTGTCACTGAGGGCTACCACCCCATTCAATTCCACGGCCTCCAGCGGGTCCGCCGCGCTGGCCGTCGGCTGTTGTGTCGTCTCATAGATGGAGGTGAAGCCCGGCGAGGACGCCCTCGGCGGAGGGCCGCCGGATGCAAGCAGCACCGCGGGCAGAACGGCGGCGTCGAACAGCTTCGTATCGCCGAAGTCCCAAATGTGCTGCAGGTTCACCCTGTTGCGAAGCGCCGCTCTTACGCTGGCGCCGCCTTTTGTCGTCATAAACCGGTTCGATACGATCACGCCCGCAGCGCCGCCGGGCCTGAGGACGCGCGCAATGCCCATCAGGAAGGCGTGGTAGAGGTCGATACGTCCCGAAAGATGGAACAGGCGACCGAGGGCCTGGGCGTGGTCGGCGCCGATGATCTGCGTGCGCACATACGGCGGGTTTGCGATGATCAGGTCAAACTCCGCGCCTGTGCGCGGCCCGAACAAGCCTGACGCGTCGGAAGCTTGCGCAAGCACGAAGTCCAGGAAGCTGGCTTGCTCCAGTTCGAGCTGCACATCAGGGAAGGCGGCCCCGATCCGCTGCCCGGCGAGCTTGAGTGCGTTTGGGTCGGTGTCGAAGCCCGTCACGGCAAGCCTGAGCGGCTTGGGCGGCAGGTGCTCCAGAAGTCTCAGAACGAGTTCGCCGTCGCCAATCGCAGGATCGAGGATCCGAACCGTTCCGGACTCCTCCAGTTCGGCGTGCGCCACGATCTTGCCCGCGACGAACCGGGCCAGCGCCGTGGGGGTATAGGTCGCGCCACCCGCCTTGTGCTCGGCGACATCCTCATACCGCCGCTTGATTTCGCTACGGGCCGCGACCGTCATCAACTTCCTCAATCGGATATGCCGCTACGCATCGTCGGCGAGGCGCGGGTGAAGTCAACGCTTGGGCCTTGCTCCGATTTGGCGCCGCGCACAACGAGTAGGCCACTCTACAGGGGTAGCTGAGTTTGGCCTCCGCGCCTCGAAAGCGCTCCCAGGGGCGGTCACAAGAGGGCCAGCAGCGCCCTGGCGTCATCAGCAGCCGTAAACCGCCACACCGCAAATCCCAGCGCCCGCGCCGCTTCGACGTTGCGTTCACTGTCGTCGACGAACAGCAACTCGGCCGGCGCCATCCCCACCTTCTCGCATAGCAGGCGGTAGATCGCCGGGTCGGGTTTCACCAGGCCGTGTTCGCCGCTGACCATCACGTAGCCCAGGTGGTCGAAGGCGGGGGTCATGGCGCGGATGGCGGGCCAGCTCGCGGCGGCCATGTTGGTCAGGCCGAATTGGGGGACGCCGCGCTCCGCCAGCGTCTCGATGACCTCGACGGTTTCGTCGATGACGCCGCCGAACATTTCGTCCCAGCGGTCCCACTAGGCGCGGATGGCGGCTTCGTGCTGCGGGAAGCGCTCGATCAGGCGGCGCGTGTTCGCTTCCGGCGCGAGGCCCCGGTCGGTCTCCAGGTGCCAGTCGAACGTGCAGACCTCGGCCAGGAACGCGTCGCGTTCGGCGGGGTCGGGGAAGATTTTGGAGTAGAGCCGGCGGGGGTCCCACCGGACGATGACGTTGCCGACGTCCCAAAGGACGCCGCGCGGCTTCATCCCTAGCCCTGCTTGGCCTTGAAGCGCGGGTCGGTCTTGTTGATCACATAGATCCGGCCCTTGCGGCGCACGAGCTTGCAGTCGCGGTGGCGGCTCTTCAGCGACTTCAGCGAGCTTCTGACCTTCATGACCCTTAGTCTCAAACTGATCGAGGCGCGTCTACGGCGGCGCGGAAAGCGCGCGGCAGGCGGCCGGTTGTTCCGAAGCGCGCGGGTATATGGGCGAGGGGAGGCTAAGTCAATGTGGCGACAGGCGAACTTGACTCTCCAGCCCCGATCTGGCGCTTAAGTCAGGCTAATCAGGGGTTAACCGCGTTCGGCCCGCCGGGCCCAGACTGCTAAGCTGTACAAAGGGATACGCCCAATGGACCAGCCAGCTACGGCCCTCGCGGCCGCGAAGCCTCATTGGATCGCCGACGCGGTGGTGGGTGTGACGGGCGCGCTGGCGGTCATCACCGTGGCCCATGCCGCCCTCCCGATGACGGGCAAGGAGGCGCTGGTCGGTCCCCGGGCCGAGGCGGTGGCGCTGCGCGGGCCGGTGTCCGAGCCGGTCGTCGCGCCGGCGTTCAGCTACATCGACCCGGTGGCGGGCTATGAGGTCATCTCGCCGTTCGGCCTGCGCAAGCTGCCGTGGGAAGAGCGGGGCCGCCTGCACGCGGGCGTCGATGTGGCGGCGCCGTCGGGCTATCCGATCCAGGCGACGGCCGACGGGGTGGTGACCCGCGCCGGCGTCGGCGGCGGCTACGGCCGCTTCGTCGAGGTGCGCCACGCCGAGGGGCTGACCTCGCTCTACGCCCACATGGGCAAGATCGCCGACCACATCGCGCCGGGCCAGCCGGTTCGCGCCGGTGAGTTCATCGGGCGGGTCGGCAACACCGGTTCCTCGACCGGCGCGCACCTGCACTTCGAGATCCACGACGCCAAGGGCCGGCCGCTGAACCCGCAGATGTTCCTGGGCCGCCAGTTCGCCACCGCCGAGGACCTGCCGCTGAAGGAGGCCGCCCGGGTGCCGCGGCGCATGCGGCTGGCCTACGTCTCCTACATCCCGCGCAAGAAGCGCGAGCTGATGGAGGCGCGCGAGCAGGCCAGGCAGACGACGCTGGCCGTTCGCGAGGTGGGCAACGCCGCGCCCGCGATGCAGGTCAGGACCTACCCCAGCGGCCAGACGGTGACGCTGACGCGCGGGCCGGTGACGGCGGCGTCCGCGCCCTCGAAGACCATCGGCGGGATCAAGCCGGCGCCGCTGGCCGTTCCCGCGCCAACCACGGCGCAGGCGGCTCCGGCCAAGTCCCGGGCGCAGTGGATCAGCGTCGCGCCCTCGGACGACGACGCGCCGATCGTCACGCGCCGCGACCTGTTCGGCGTCGGCGAGGACCTGCCCGGCTGGTCGTCGAGCGGGGGCTGAGCGCGCAACCAGTGCGCATCGCAACCGTTGGCTTGGGCGTCATGGACCGTTCAGCCGACGCGCCTTAAGCCAGCCTCATGCCTCGTTCGCGTATAGACCGCCGCACCTTCATCGCCCTCGTCGTGGCCGGCTGCGCCGATACGACGACGCGGATTCCGCCCGTGACGCCGCCAGCCACGCCGGTCCCGACGCCACCGGTGGTGACGCCGCCGCCGTCCACGCCGCCGGCCGAGCCGAGCTTAAGCTTCGGGACCTGGCTGAACGGCTATCGCGACAAGGCGCTGGCGGCGGGTATTCCGGCCGAGGTGGTGCAGCGCGAACTCGCCGGCCTGACGCCCAACCAGAACGTGGTGGCGCAGGACACCAAGCAGCCGGAGTTCTCCAAGCCGGTCAGCGACTACATCAAGAATACCGTCTCCGACGTGCGCGTGGCGCAGGGGCGGCAGTTCTATACGTCGCTGGGTTTCCTGCCGGCTATCGAGCAGCGCTACGGCGTGCCGCGCGAGGTCGTGCTGGCCGTCTGGGCGATGGAATCGGCGTTCGGCAAGATCCAGGGCGACATGGATGTCGTCCGCTCGCTGGCGACGCTGGCGTGGGAAGGCCGCCGCCGCCAGTGGGCCGAGGACGAGCTGACCTCGGCGCTGCGCATTATCGCGCGCGGCGAGGCGTCGCGCTCGCAGCTGCGCGGCTCCTGGGCTGGGGCCATGGGTCAGACGCAGTTCCTGCCGGGTGTCTATCTGTCCACCGCCATCGACGCCGACGGCGACGGCCGCCGCGACATCTGGGGCTCGACGCACGACGCGCTGGCCTCGACCGCCAACTACCTGGCGAAGGCGGGCTGGATCGCCGGGCAGGGATGGGCGCGGGAAGTCACCCTGCCGGGCGGCTTCGACTACTCGGTGACCGAAGGGCCGAAGCATCCGATCAGCTGGTGGGAGGCTCGGGGCGTGAGGACCGCCGACGGTCGCGCCTGGCGTCCGGCAGAGCGCGAGGCGCCGGCCCAGCTGGCGTTGCCGTCCGGCGCGGGCGGCCCGGCCTTTCTGCTGCTGCCGAACCACTTCGCGATCCGCAAGTACAACAACTCGATGAGTTACGCGCTCGGCATCGGGCTGCTCGCCGACCGGTTCGCGGGCGAGGCGGGGCTGGTGAAGGCCTGGCCGTATGAGGTCCCGCTGTCGCTGGTCGCTCGCCAGCAGGCGCAGCGGAACCTGACGAAGCTCGGCTTCGACACCGGCCCCGCGGACGGCGTCATCGGGGCCAACACGCGCGCGGCGCTCCGGGCCTGGCAGCAGTCACGCGGCGTGCCGGCGGACGGCTACCTCTCCACCGCCATCATCCAGCGGCTGCAGGCCGAGGCGGCGGCGAGGCCCTAGAACCCGCCCTCGTCGCGGCGCTCGAGCAGGGAGGCGGCGGTTTCTCCGTCCTCCACCGTTCGCTCGCCGGCGTTCTTCAGCACGGTATTCCGAAGCGCCATCCAGAGCAGGCCGGCCAGGATCGCCATGTTGAGCAGGAACGGGCCCGCGTGGGTCGCCTGGTAGAGCCAGACGAACAGAGGCGCGAAGATGACGTTGAGCCCGAAGATGGAGCTGATGGCGCCGGCCACCCGCGCCTGTTCGTGACCTTCGACGGACAACGAGGCGCCGGCGGAGAAGCCCGGCCGGGCGAAGGCGTACCCCAGGCTCGCCACCGAATAGCCGATGACCAGCGTCCAGTAGTTCGGCGCGAACGCCACCAGCAGGTTGGCGCCGGCCGCCATCCCCGCGCCCCAGCGCAGGAGTTCGGTCGGCCCCATGTCGAACATCTTGATCAGCGCCCACTGGGCGAGCAGCCCGGCGATGGCGCCGGCCATCATGGCGACGGCCGTGTAGCCCTGCGCCTCCAGCGGCGTCACCTGCAGCTTGTCGATGATCATGAAGCCCAGCGTCTGGGTCTGCACCGTCTGGCACAGCGCGACCAGGAAGCCGTAGACGAGGAACGGCCACACGCGGGCGTCGCGCCAGATGCCGGGCGCGCCCTTCGGCAACCGTGGCCGCTGGAACTCGCGCTTTCGCTCCTCGGTGAGGTCGTTCTCCGGCAGCATGCGGTGGACGAGGACGAGGATCACGGAGGCGGCGATGGCGAAGGCGTAGAGCGGCCCCGCCAGCGTCACCACCGGCCACACGAAGAGCGGTGCGATGGCCGGGCCGATGACGGTGCCGAGCCCGAAGGCGCCGGCCAGCAGCGCCATCTGCTGTGTACGGGCCTCGCGGCTGGTGCGCTCGGCGAGGTAGGCCTGGCTGGCCGGGTTGGAAGCCGAGCCGATCATGCCGAACAGGGCCCGGGCGAACAGGAACAGCAGGAAGATGATCAGCGGCGGCGCCAGCTTGTGCAGTCCCGCGCTGACGACGAGGCCGCACAGGAACATCGAGACGGCGAACCCGGCCAGCCCGAGCATGATCATCGGCTTCCTGCCGCGCACGTCCGACTGCCGCGCCCAGAACGGCGAGCCGATGGCCCACAGCAGCGCCGACAGCGAGAAGATCGCCGCCACCATCGGGTCGGGAATGCCGATCTCGCGGCCGATGGCGGGCAGCACCGACAACAGGCCGGTGTTGCCGATGGCGACCACGATCGACACGGCGAAGAGGATGCCGAAGGAGCGCCGGCTCAGTCTGGGGGAGGGCTCGTCCGTCGCCATGGTTCGACCTGAGTTACGCCGCGCGCGTGACCGCGGCAACGCTCACGCAGCCGTGTCGGTCTCACACGAAACTATCACGGTAGCGAGAAAAGTGATCACGGGCTCGTGAAGTCTTTGCTTGCGATTCGCGCGCGTCGCGGCATATTCGCACGCAGCGGTCGGGGGATTTCCGAGCGCGACCACCACTCCTCACAGGGGACCAGGGATCAAATGACCGAAGTTCTTCGCAAGATGCTCGTCGCCGGCGCCGCCGTCGCTGCTCTGTCCGTCGCCGCCTGCGGCCAACCGGCTGAAGAAGCCGTGGACACCAACGCCGAAGCCGCCGCGACCGAAACCGTGACCAACGACGTGGCCGTCGCCGCTAACGACGCCGCCGCCGTTGCCAACGACGCCGCCGCGACCGCGACGGACGCCGCCGCGACCGCCACGGACGCCGCCGCGACCGCGACGAACGCCGCCGCCGAGTAATCGGACGACGCGTCAAAGCGTTTGAAGGGCCGTCCCTCGGGGCGGCCCTTCTTCTTTGGGCTATAGAGAGCCCATGCCGGCCGACCGTCACGACCGATCCGCTTCTCCGCTCCTCTGGGACGAGAACGGCTTTCCCCGCTCCAGCCTTTACGGCGACGTCTATTTCTCGGCCGAGGACGGCCTGGCGGAATCGCGCGCCGTCTTCCTGACCGGCTGCGGTCTGCCCGACGCCTGGAAGGGCCGCCGCCGCTTCGTGGTCGGCGAGCTGGGGTTCGGGACCGGCCTGAACATCGCGGCCCTCCTCGACCTCTGGCGCGCGACCTCCGGGCCGGACGCGCGGCTGCATATCTTCTCCGTCGAGGCGCATCCGATTTCCCGGGATGAAGCCGAGCGCGCGCTGGGGCGTTGGCCGCAAATCGCCGAGGCGGCGCGGGCGCTGACCCGCCGATGGCCGGGCAGGGCGCGGGGCGTCCATCGACTCGACTTGCCGGAGTTCAACGCCACCCTTGACCTGGCGGTCATGGAGGCGGGCGAGGCGCTGGCAGGCTGGGCGGGCAAGGCGGACGCCTGGTTCCTCGACGGCTTCTCGCCGGCGTCCAATCCACGGATGTGGCGGGACGAGCTGCTGGCCCTCGTCGCTGAGCGGTCTGCGTCAGGCGCGCGCGCGGCGACCTTCACCGTCGCCGGCGCCGTGAGGCGAGGGCTGGAGGCCGCGGGCTTCAGCGTCGAGAAGCGCCCCGGCTTCGGCCGCAAGCGCGAGCGGCTGGAGGCGCGTATGCCGGGCTCGGCGACGGAGCGTCCGTGGCCGCGTGTCGCCATCCTCGGCGCCGGGATCGCCGGCGCATCGCTGGCGCGGGCTTTCCGGGCGCAGGGCGTCGAGCCCGCCGTGTTCGGGCGAGCCGATGGCGCGTCGCGCAACCCGGCCGCGCTGGTGACGCCGAGGCTCGACGCTGGCCTTGCAGGTCCGGCACGGCTCTACGCTGAAAGCTTCCGGCGCGCGGTGGGGCTCTACGGCGATGTTCCGGGTGCGGTGATCGCGAACGGCGCCCGACAGCTGGAGATCGCCCCGCGCGACGCCGCCCGCTTTGCGACGATCGCGGCCAGCGACATCTTCGAGCCGGAGTCGATGACGGCGGAGGCGGGAGCGCTCGTTCTGCACGACGCGCTGGTTGTTGACCCGGCCGTCATTCTGGACGCCTGGGCGCCTGAGCTTCGGCCGCCGGTGGCGCGGCTGGAGGAGGTGCAGGCGGACATCGTATGCATCGCCGCGGGCCACGACAGCGCCGCCTTCGCGGAACTGCCGCTGCAGCCGATCCGCGGGCAGGCCAGCTGGGCGGACGGCGTCAGCGTCGAGGCGGCCGCGTTCGGCGGCTACGCCATCCCCACGCGCGGCGGGGTCCTGTTCGGCGCGACCCACGACCGCGATATCACCGATGTCGAGGTCCGCGACGAGGACAACGTCCGCAACCTGGCGCTGCTGGCGAAGGGATTGCCGGAGCTCGCGGCCCGGCTGGCCGAACAGCCGCTGCGGGCGCGCGCCTCGGTCCGGGCCGCCACGCCCGACAAGCTGCCGCTGGCCGGCGTGGTGTCGGAGGGCGTCCATGTTCTGTCGGGGCTGGGCTCGCGGGGGTTTTGCACCGCGTCCCTGCTCGCCGAGCATGTCGTGGCGCTGGCGTTAGGGGCGCCGTCGCCGCTGCCCGTGGACCTTGCGCTGCTGGTTGATCCAACACGGTTCACCCGCGACAATCGGCGTCGTCGATCAAGTCCCTAAGGCTCACTAACCTATTTCGATTATACCGGGACATTCCTTCGGCGTGGGGGACAACCTGTTGGACGGCGGCGGCGTGGTTTCACAGGTGTTCAGACCGGAGGTCTTCTTCATCGGGCAGACCCGTGGATGGGGCGTCGTGCGCTCCATCGACGGCAAGCAGAATCGCCTAGAAGTGACCACAGACGGTCGCCTCGAGGACGCTTACCAATCACTGCATTTCGACGAGACTTTCGTCTTCGACGACGGCCGGGTGGACGAATGGCGCTGGGCCATGACGCGCGGCAGCGACGGCCGCTATGTCGCCGCCGAGCATCTGGCCGGCGCGGGCATCGTCGGCCGGTATGAGAAGGGCGACTACGTCCTGAACTTCCGCCGGCCGATAAAGCCCGAGGGCGGGTTTCCGACGCCCCGCTTCCGCACCAGCTTCACGCTGGTCAAGCCCACCCTGGCGCTCAAGCGGGTGAAGGTCAGCATCCTCGGCCTGCCGGTGGCAGAGATGACAGCCTTCCACGAGCGGGTCGACTGACCCGCCCGCTTCAGGCTCCGGCAAACTACTTTGCGCGCTTCCAGTGCTTGGTGCGGCAGATCGGGCCAAGACAGCCCTTCAGCTCGAGCGCGTTGTCCGCGACCAGCTTGATCTTGCCCGTACGGCCCGTGTCGCCCGTCTTGGGGTCGTAGATCTCCCCGCCCTTCCATTCGGTCGGGCCGCCGGCGTAGCCGGAAAAGACCACGAGGCCCTTCAGCTTGCGGGTCCGCAGGGCCTTGTTCTTGTTGTAGGCGTCGACCTGGTTGGGGTTGGCGCGCAGCTGGTCGGCGTCGACGACCTTGCCGCAGATGCCTTCCCCGCAGCGGTAGATCTGCACCCGCCCGTTGTCGCTGCCGGTCTCCCAAAGGCCGGTGACTTCGGCCGCGTTGGCGGCGCCGGCGGTTGTCAGGATGGCTGAGGCGGCGAAGAGGGCGGGCAGCAGTTTCATGCGGGGGCTCCAACGAGGGGGGGACGAACCAGGGTCGCTTCGGCTTCCGTCAGGAGGTGACGGTCGTCTTCCTCCCAGGGGTGGAAGCCGGGCTTGTAGTAGGTGAAGTAGCTTTTCAGGACCGCGCGCATCATGCCGGGCTTGAAGAACACGAAGTAGCCGAGCGCGCGCCAGCTCTTGCCGTTGTTGATTCCGTCCTGCTTGAACAGGTCACGCAGGTTGGCGATGAGGGCGTAGATGAACAGGATGGTCGCCACGACCATGGCGCCGGTCCGCAGCAGGTAGGCGATGAAGGCCGGCCACTTGCGGGTCGCCGCAATGTAGGTGTCGTAGGCGACGGCCTTGTGCTCGATCTCTTCCATCGCGTGCCAGCGCCACATGTCGCGGGCTTCCGGCGGGGCGTCCTGGAAGTGCGCCGGGTTCTTCAGCGCCTCATGGGCCATCATGGCCGTGAAGTGCTCGAGCGCGGCGGTGGCGGCCAGCTGCATGATCGGCCGCTTGGTGCGCGCCCAGCCGAGCAGGCGAGCGGCGCGGTTTTCCAGCTTCTTGATGTCGTAACCGGCGTCGGTGGCCATCTTGTTGAAGACCACGTGTTCGCGGGTGTGCATGGCTTCCTGGTACAGGAAGTCGGAGACCTGCTCCTTCAGCTGGCCGTCAGTGACGTGGCGGAACGCCTTCACCGCATCCATGAAGAAGCGTTCGCCTAGCGGGAACAGGGCCGACAGGGCGTTGTAAAAGGCCGTCGCGATCGGATCGGCGCCCAGCCACCAGCGGGGATGCGCCTCGCTGCGGCCGAACTGGTAGTCGCGACGCTGGATCGCCAGCTCGCCGGGCGTTTTCGTCTGGGAGGTCACGGGGAGGTTTCCTTCACAGTTGGGAGGATGTCTCTACTGACATGAATGTAAACTGAACGCTTCACACAGGGGCTTCGACACACAAAAAGTTCGAGTTCTCAGGAGAGCCGCGGCGCCGAGGAAGCCACCGCGGTCAGAGCGCCTCATTTTCCAGCTTCGTCAGAGGCATGACACCTCCTTGACTCCGCTGTAGATTTCCGCGCGAAGGTTCGTGCTTCGCAGAGAGGTGGGAACCGCGCTGGGAAGCGACCGCTGGTTTGGCCTCGTGACCTTCCCATTGGCTGATGGTCAGATAGGTAAGATTTACACCGATGTCAATACCGGCCGTCCAGCCAAAACGCCGTAAGCGCAGCCCCGAGGAGGCGCGCGAGGAAGCCCTCGCCGCCGCCCGCCAGCTCCTGCTCACCGGCGGCCCTAAGGCGGTCACCCTCTCCAACGTCGGCAAGGCGGTGGGGATGACACACGCAAACGTGATCCACCATTTCGGGTCGGCCTCCGAGCTGCAGTCGGCGCTGATGGGCTCGATGGTCTCCGACCTCGCCCAGTCCATCGAGGACGCCGTCGCCCACGTCCGCTCCGACGAGGCCGCGCCGCGCCAGCTCGTCGACATCGTCTTCGACGCTTTCGAGAAGGGCGGCGCCGGCATGCTGGCGGCGTGGATGGCGCTGTCGCAGGAAATCTCGCACCTCGATCCGGTGAGCGACGTCGTCAAGGCGCTGGTCAAGGCGATCGAGGACCGCGCCCAGGTCGACAGCGAGGCGGCGCACCGGCGGGTCACCTCCGCGGTGCTGCTGATCTCGCTCTGCGCCTTTGGCGACTCGGTGATCGGCGACCCGCTGCGCGAGATGCTCGGCCGCGACAAGGACGCCGCCCGGCGCGTGACGGCGCGGCTGCTGCCCGTCTTCTTCGAGGGCGACGCCTGATCTAGATGAAGGTCGGCAGGAGGTGGGCGGCGATGCGCCGGGTCGCCTCGCGATCGCGGCCCAGCATGTCGCAGAGCGCGCCGCCGATCATCGAATCGCCGAAGGCGCACAGCGTCACGAACAGCAGCGCCGAGGGGATGTGCCGGGGCGGCTCGCGCCCCTCGGCCTTGATCTTGTCGGCGATGGCCTGGACCAGATGATCGACCGCCGCGCGCACGGCCTCCAGCTGGCCGAGGTCGTGCGACAGGCTGATCCAGGCGGCCAGATGCCCGGCGCCGCCGCTGTCGAAGGCCTCGAAGACGGTGTCGACCAGCTCGCGCGGGCCGGAGTCCTCCGACCGCACCTTGGTGACCGCGCTCTCCAGGGCGGTGGTCAGGTCGCGGACCATCGCGCCCATCAGCGCAGACTGCAGGCCGGCCGCCGAGCCGAAGTGGTGGATGAGGTTGCCGTGGGACATGCCGATATCGTCGGCGACCGCCTTCAGCGTCACCCCGTCCGGTCCCCGTTCCAGAAGGAGGCGTCTTGCCGAAGCCAGCGCCTCTTCTTTTGCTTCTGCCGGTGATCTGCGGCGCCTATGGCGGGGCTCCGCGACCTCCGTCGAAATCGACATGACTGTAAATTCCCCCGCGAGGCGGACCATGGCCCGAGCGGCGGGGGAATGCAATCGTTGCGGACGCAACTTCCACCTGAATCTTGACGTGGCGTCAGTTGGCCGCAGGCGCCGCGCCAAATCCCGAAAGCAACGGAATCTTCACCAGAATCCGAGACCCGGGCATCAGCGTAAAGACCGGTTTAACCGGTTTTGTTGATCATATCGCAACGCCGCACGCGGACCTTGTCGGGTGACCGGCTGGGGAATTGTCCCTGGCTGCTCATGTCTCAGGTCCTTCGGGGGACAGTTGAAATGCGTGTCACCACCATCGTCAGTCTGGCCGCCTCCGCCGTACTCGGCATCGGCGCCCTCGTGGCCGCCAGGTTCTGGCTGCCGGACGGCGAAAAAGACAAGGTCGTGCAGACCGCGCCCGTGGTCGTTGCGGCCCAGCCGATCGAATTCGGAACCAGGCTCGACGAGACGAACCTCGCGGTCGTCCAGCTGCCCGTCGAGGCGGCTCCGGCCGGTTCCTACCGCACCATCAAGGAAGTCATCGCGCTCGATGGCGGCGCGCCGGTGGCGCTCACCGCGATGTCGCCGCGCGAGCCGATCCTGCCGACCAAGCTCTCGGGCCCGGGCGCCCGCGCTTCGGTCGCGGCGATGATCAGCCCCGGCATGCGCGCCTACACCGTCGCGATCAGCGATGTCTCCGGCGTCGGCGGCCACGCGCTGCCCGGCGACAGGGTCGACATCATGCTGTCGCGCTACGTGGGCGCCGAAGAGGAAAAGAACATCGAGACGGACGTCATCCTGCAGAACGTCCGCCTGCTCGGCGTCAACCTGAACGCCAACCAGACGACCACGGAAAAGACGTCCAAGCCGAAGCACACGACCCTCGAGGTCAGCGCCGAGGACGCCGCCAAGCTGTCGGTCGCCTCAAGGCTCGGGTCGCTGTCCATGGTCCTGCGCCGCACCGGCGCGGCCGAGATCGAGCCGATGCGCGCCATCCGCACCACCGACGTGCTTCCGCTTGGCGCGACGTTCCGTTCGGCGATGAAGCCGATGCCGGTGTCGTCGGCGCCGCCGGCCCCTCCGGGAGGCGCCGCACCGAAGCCGCGAACCGGCGGCCTGGTGGTCGTCAACGGCACGGTCCGGTCGTCGCCAAACGCGGGAGCTGGCGCATGAGCCGTCTTCTCACCCTCGCCTTCGCCCTCTTTGCCTGGATGGCCGTTCTGAATGGCCCGGCGACGGCGCAGGCCCTCAACGACGATATGGCGCCGACGCGCTCGATCTCGGTGCCGAAGAACAAGTCGATGGCCTTCCGCCTGACCTCCAACGCCGCCGAGGTGGTGGTCACCCAGCCGGACATCGCCCAGATCGTCGCCAACAACGATCGCAGCGTCTACGTGCGCGGCGTCGAGATGGGCGCGACCAACATCCTGGTCTACGACCGCAATCACCGCCTTTTGGAAGTGATCGACGTCAACGTCGGCCACGACGCCACGGCGGCCCAGGCCGAGATCAACCGCGCGCTGCCCAACGAGCAGATCGTCGCCAGTGGTTTTTCCGGCGGCATCCTGCTGACGGGCGCCGCCTCGACCAACACGGCCGCCCGTCGCGCCCAGGCCATCGCCGAGCGCTACGCACCCAAGATGGTGACGTCTGAAGTCTTCGTCGAAGGCGCCGACCAGGTGATGCTCGAAGTCCGCATCATCGAGGCCAACCGCGCCGCGCTGAAAGACTTCGGGATGAGCCTCGACATCAACAGCCGCCACGTCGGCGGGCTGACCAACGCGCTCATCTTCCCGCCCGCCGAGGACGGCACCATCCTGTCGAGCCTCTACGGCGTGATCAGCCCGGCTGGCCGCCTCGGCATCGGCACCAACGTCGGCAACACCACCATCGACGTCGTGCTCGACGCCATGGAGGACAAGGGCCTGATCCGCACGCTGGCGCGGCCGAACCTGGCCGCCGTCTCGGGCGAGGAAGCCGCCTTCCTGGCCGGTGGGGAGTTCCCCTTCCCGGTCCCGTCCGGCGAGAACGTCTCGATCGAGTTCAAGCCCTTCGGCGTCCAGCTGAAGTTCACGCCCACCGTCGGCTCGAACAACCTGATCCGCCTGAAGGTGGCTCCGGAGGTGAGCGCGCTGGACAACTCCAATCCCCTGCGGATCAGCGGCTTCGACGTGCCCAGCATGACCATCCGGCGCACTTCGACGACGATCGACCTGCGTGACGGCGACACCTTCGCCATCGCCGGGCTGTTCCAGCAGGAATACGCCAACAACGTCCGGCAGGTGCCTGGTCTCGGCGACGTGCCGGTGCTGGGCGCGCTCTTCCGCTCGAGCCGCTGGCGGCGGAAGGAAACCGAGCTCGTCGTGCTGGTCACGCCGCGCCTGGTTGCGGCCGAGGAAAGCCGCTCGCTGGCGCCCGATCCGCTGCGGGTCGCCAACGAGCCGTCGGCGATCGACCTGATCCTCAGCGGCGTCAATCTCGACCAGCCAATGGCGGCGCCGGTCGGAGGGCTTCGTGGTCCGCTGCCGTAACCCGTTTCGTTCAAGTTAGAGTGTAATGGCCATCACCACCTTCCAGGGTCGACGTGTTCTCGCCATCGGTCAGGGTCTCGCGGACATTGCCCGCGAGGCCCTGACTGGCGCGCAGATCGAAGTCGCGGGACCTGAGCGTCTCCAGGGCCGCTGGACGTTCGGTGATACGCCCGATCTCGTCCTGATCGACGCCGACAGCGCGTCGGCCGAGACGCTGACCGCCGCGATCGACGGATTGTCCCGCGCGCCCTCGCACCCGGCCGCCATCCTGGCCGGCGCGAAGCTGCCCGCGGGGCTCGTTCGCGCGCTGCTGCGGCTGCCCAAGTCGGATGTCCTGGAAGCCCCGTTCGCCTCGGTCGATCTGGCCCTGACGGCGGCGGCCCTGATGACGGCGGAGGTGGCGGCCCCGTCGGAGCCGGAATCGGACTGCAAGTGCTGGACGGTGATGGGCGCGGTCGGCGGCGCGGGCGCCACGACTATCGCCATTGAGATCGCCTGCACGCTGGCGGCCAGCTCGCGCAGGTCCAAGCGCGTGGCGCTGGTCGACCTCAACCTCGCCGATGGCGCGGCCTGCGCCTACCTCGGCGCCACCTCGAACATGCTGCTGAGCCGCGCTTCGGCCGCCCCCGAGCGGATCGACGCGGCCCTGCTCGACGTCTTCTCCGCGCCCGCGCCCGGCAATTTCGACCTGCTGTCCTCGGCGCGCGACGCCCACGCCTTCGAGAACACCAGCTCCGAAGCCGTCATCCGGCTGCTGGAGGTGGCCTGCCAGGTCTACGACTACGTCATCGTCGACGCGCCCCGGCACCGCCAGAAGTGGACGCTGGACGTGCTGGCCGGCTCCGACGAGATCATCCTCGTCTCCGAACTCACCGTTCCGGCGCTGCTGGCGGCCCGTTCGCTGGCGACCGAAATCGAGGACGAGGTGCTTGGCGGCCCGACGCCGAGGATCGTGCTCAACCGGCTGGCCAAGCGGGTCTTCGGCCCCGCGCCGTCGGTGCCCGAAGCCGAAAAGGCGCTGCAGCGCCGGACGGACGGGGCGGTGACCTCGGACTGGGAAGCGGCGGCGGCCTCCGTCAACCTCGGCGGGCCCATCAGCCAACACCGGCCGAAGTCACGGATCGTCAAGGACATCAGCGATATCGTTGAGGCCCTGCTGGCCAAGCCCAGCAAGTCTGACGCCAATACGAGAGCCGCCTGATGAGCCGATTTTCACTGCGTAGAGCCGCCCAGGCCGAGCGGGCAAAACCCGCCGTGACTCCCGAGGCCGTGAAGGCCGCGCCGGAGAAACCCGTCGTCGCCGCCGCGCCGGCCGCCGCCGGCAAGGCCGCCGCCGCCGCCTCCGCCGCCGCGCCGACCCCGGCCGCCGAGCCGACCCCGGCCGCGAAGCCGGTCTTCAGCACGCCGACCACCGAGGTCAAACGGGGCGCGCCGCCTGCCGACGACATGCTCGACAAGCGCCTTAAGCTGCACGGCCGCCTGATCGAGGAACTCGACCTCTCCAAGCTCGACAAGCTCGACGAGACCGAGATGCGCCGCCATGTCCGGCGCCTGGTCGCCGACTTCGTGCGCGACGAGCGCATGGCGCTGAACTCGCAGGAGATCGAGCGTCTCGGCGAGGAGGTCTACGACGAGATGGTGGGGCTTGGCCCCATCGAGCCGCTGCTGAAGGACGAGTCGATCAACGACATCCTGATCAACGGCCCCTACCAGGTCTATGTGGAGCGTCGCGGCGAGCTCGAACTCACCTCCGTGCGCTTCTACAACAACGACCACCTGCTGCGGATCGTGAACCGCATCGTCGCCGGCGTGGGCCGCCGGATCGACGAAAGCCAGCCGATGGTCGACGCCCGCCTGCCCGACGGCAGCCGCGTGAACGCCGCGATCAACCCGATCGCCATCGACGGCGCGGCGGTGTCGATCCGGAAGTTCTCCAAGAAGCCGCTCAGCTTCGAGAAGCTGGTCGAGGTGGGCGCCATGCCCTCCTGCGTGGCGGAGTTCCTCTGGGGCGCGGTCCGCGCGCGGGTTTCGACGGTCATTTCCGGCGGTACGGGTTCGGGTAAGACGACCCTGCTCAACGCCTGCTCCGCCGCCATCTCCGAAGGCGAGCGGCTGATCACCATCGAGGACGCCGCCGAACTGCAGCTGCAGCAGCCGCACGTGGTGCGCATGGAAACCCGCCCGCCCAACATCGAGGGCAAGGGCGAAATCCGTCAGCGCGAGCTCGTCAAGAACGCCCTGCGGATGCGTCCCGACCGCGTGATCCTGGGGGAAGTCCGGGGTGAGGAAGCCTTCGACATGCTTCAGGCCATGAACACTGGCCACGAAGGCTCCATGGCGACCATCCACGCCAACAACCCGCGCGAGGCCATCACCCGCCTGGAGCAGATGGTGGCCATGGGCGGGGTGAAGATCAGCCCCGAAGCCGTGCGCGGCCAGATCGCCTCGGCCGTCGGCATGATCATCCAGGCGTCGCGCCTCTCGGACGGCAAGCGGAAGGTGATGAGCGTCACCGAGATCACCGGCATGGAAGGCAACGTCGTCCAGATGCAGGAGATCTTCGCCTTCCATCGGACGCACACCGACCCCGACGGCACGGTCCACGGCGAGCACCGCGCGACGGGCCTTCGCCCGCGCTGCCTCGACGAGATGACCCGGCGCGGCATCCACTACGACGTCAGTAACTTCGACCCGACAAGGCCATTGTAATGTTCGGCGACGACATCGCACGCACGATCACGATGATCCTGATCGCCGCCTCCGTGTTCACGGCGGTGCAGGCGATCTCGGGGGTCATCACCCGCGCCAGTTCCAAGCGGAAGGTCAACAAGCGTCTCGCGGTGGCGGAGAAGACCGGCTCGCTGGCCGACCTGGTCGTGGAGCTGCGCAAGCAGCGCGGCCTCGACGCCGCCGGCGGCCGGGTCATCCGTTGGGAATGGTTCGCCGACCTGGTGGTGAAGTCCGGCGTCAACTTCCAGCCGCGCCGGTGGGCGCTTTTGGCGGTCGCGGGCGGTATCGGCGTCTGGCTCGTCCTTTTCATCCTGCTCAAGAATCCGTGGGTCGGCATCCTGGCGGCCCCGATCGTCGCGTTCGGCGCCCCGATCGGCTACCTGTGGTTCGCGGCCGAGGGCCGTTCCAAGAAGCTGGGCGAGCAACTGCCCGGCGCGCTCGAGATCATCGTGCGCAGCCTTGAGGCCGGCCACCCCGTGCCGACCGCCGTGGCCCTGGTGGGTCGTGAAATGCCCGACCCCGTCGGCACCGAGTTCGGCATGGCCGGCGACGAAATCTCGTACGGCTCGACGCTGGAGCAGGCGGTGGCGCGCATCGCCGACCGCTGCCGTCACCCCGACGTCGACCTGTTCGCCGCCACCATCCGGCTGCAGGAACGCTGCGGCGGCAACCTGACCGGCCTCCTGAAGATGAACGCCAAGGCGATCCGCGAGCGCCACAAGATGCGGCTGAAGATCAAGGCCGCCTCTTCGGAAGGCCGCGCCTCGGCCATCATCCTGACCTCGGCGCCGTTCGGCGTGCTGGCGATCCTCACGATCATGTCGCCGCAGTTCTACGGCGACGTCATCGACGAGAAGCCGATCCAGATCGGCCTCGCCATCCTCGGGGTGTGGATGTTCATCGGCAACATGGTCATGCGCCGCATGATCGACATGAGAATCTAGGCCATGGAGCTGCAGACGATCCTGATGGCGGTCGCCATCACCTTCATCACCGTGGCGCTGGCCGGCGGCGGCTTCGTCGTCGTTCGGGAGGCCGGCGCCCGGTCGAAGCGCGACCAACGCCTGAGCGGCAACATCGCCGCCGCTCCCGCGGCCGATGCCGCCAAGGGCGACTCCAACATCGTCAAGAGCGTGCGCAAGCTCGGCGACCGCATGGCCATGCAGGACCCGAACCAGCTGTCGGTGATCCGCACCCGGCTGATGCACGCCGGCTACTTCAGCAAGGAGGCGGTGGCCATCTATCTGGGCGCCCGCGCCATCTGCCTGGGCATCGCCATCCTCGCGGGCGCGCTGCTGCTGCCCGTCGCCCTGAACGGCAAGGCTGGGCTTGGCGTCATCGCGGCGGTCGGCGGGATCGCCATCGCGGGCATGATGGGCCCGGACAAATATCTCGCGGGCAAGCGCCGCAAGCTGGAGCTTGAGTACAACGACGGCTTCCCCGACCTGCTCGACCTGCTGGTCGCCTCGGTGGAGGCGGGCCTGTCGCTGGACGCCGCGGTCAGCCGCGTGGGCGACGAGATCGTTCGCCGCCACCCGAACCTGGCTCTGCAGGTCAACATGCTGACGCTGGAACTGCGGGCCGGCCGCGCGCGCAAGGACGCCTGGTCGGCTTTCGCCGATCGCCTGGGCACAGACGAATCCCGCCAGCTGGCCACCATGCTGCGTCAGGCCGAGGAAATGGGTACGAGCCTCGGCGAGACCCTGACCATCTTCTCCGACGACATGCGCATGAAGCGCATGCTCAAGGCCGAGGAGAAGGCGATGGCGCTGCCGGCCAAGCTGATGGTGCCGCTGATCCTCTTCATCTTCCCCTGCCTGCTCGGCGTGCTGATGCTGCCGGCCGGCTTCCGGATCGCCAAGACGCTGATCGGGGCGGGCGGCTAAGGCGCGCCTTGCGGAGCTTCGCGCCCCGGGGCAGCTTGCCCGGGTGCTGAAACCGCTTGTTCTCGCGCTGGCCCTGCTGCTTCCCGCCCAGGCGCTGGCGGGACCGGCCGAGGAGCAGGCCATGGCGGCGCTGGTCCACGACTACGACGCCTGGACGACGGCGGACGATCCTGTGGCCTCGGGCCGGCAGGGCGATGTCGCCGCCCTCGCCCGCTGGCCGGACCTGTCGCCGGCGGCGGACGCCCGGCGCCAGGTGGCGCTCACGGCCTTTCAGGGCCGGCTGAAGTCCATCGACGCTTCGGGGCTTTCCGAGGAAGGGCGCCTCAACCATGCCTTCCTGAACTGGGTGATCGACGACTCGCTGCGGGCGCTGGCGCTCGATGAGGGGCGGCTTTCGGTCATTTCGAGTGACTACGGCTTTCACAGCTATCCGGCGCGCATGCACCCCGCGATCGCGCGCGAGCTGA
>CAMLRH010000004.1 GCA_946482375.1 uncultured Caulobacteraceae bacterium
CCGCCCTGCGCGCCCGCTTCTGGGACCAGAAGGAAAGGCAGATCAGCTGAGAGTGAGCCCGCGCCTCGTCAGTCGATGCGCAGGCGTACGGGCAGGCTGGTGAAGCCATGGCCGGCCAGCGTGGCCGGCCGCACGGGCTCTCCTGCGAGCTCGACGACGAAGCGGCGCTTGATCATTTCTTCCAGCAGGATTCTGACCTGCAGTTCGGCAAGACGAGCGCCCAGGCATCGGTGGATGCCGAAGCCGAACGAGAGGTGCTGCCGTGCGTTCGGACGGTCCAGCATCAGCCGGTCAGGTTCCTCGAAAACCGTCTCGTCCCGGTTTCCGGAGATGTACCACATCACCACCTTGTCGCCCTTGCGGATCTGGCGCCCGCCAAGCTCGGTGTCCTCTACGCAGGTCCTGCGCATGCTGAGAATGGGCGTCTGCCAGCGGATGATCTCGACGACGGCGTTCTCCATCAGCTCCAGGTCCGTCCGCAGCCGCGCCCATTGATCCGGAAATTCGTTGAAGCCGACGACCATGCCACTCATCGAATTGCGGGTGGTGTCGTTGCCGCCCACGATGAGCAGCGCCAGGGTGCCAAGCTTTTCGTCCCAGCTGAGATTGCCCATCACCTCCGAGTGGGCCATGCGCGAGATCAGGTCGCTGCCCGGCTCGCCGCTGCGCTTCTGCTCCCACTCGTTGCTGAAGTATTCGGTCATCTCGGCCAGCTTGGCGTCGCGGACCAGCTTCAGCTCGGGATCGGCGGCGGCCTCCACGTTACGCGACCAGTCGGACCATTCGGTCAGCTGGCGGCGCCTCTCCCACGGAAAGTCGAACAGGATCGCCAGCATCTGGGTGGTCAGCTCGACGGAGACGCGATCCACCCAGTCGAAAACTTCGCCGACGGGCAGCTCATCCAGCACTTTCGAGGAACGCGCCCGGATCGACTCGCCCATCCGCTGCAACTCGCCCGGAGCGAACATCGGCGCCACCACCTTGCGGTGCTGGGTGTGATTGGGGCGGTCCATGGAGATGAAGTTCTGGAGGTAGAGGTCGACGATCGAGATGCCGCCGTGGCGCCAATCCGACGAAAATATCTCGGGATGGGTCTCGATGTAGGTGATGAGTTCGTGGGTGGTCGCGGCCCAGAACGGCCCATGCCGGCTGCTCGTGACGCGGTGAACCGGAGCCTCGCGGCGCAGGCGTGCAAATAGCGGCCGCCAAGTGTCCTCGACGTAGAGCCGCACGTCACTGGGGTCGAGGGACTCCAGTGGCGCCTCGGTGAGATTCAGCGTTTCTGCCGTCGCGGACATCCGTCACTCCACCTGCAATCCATACGCTCGCCGGCGCATCGTGCTCCTCGCGCGACGAGCTGGCCATACGGCGGGCGCTTTGGCGCCCAGCGCTGAAGATGTTTCCCTTTCGGCAAGAGGGTTGTCAACCATCTAGTTGGTTGGCTATGGTTCGCGCTGAATTTTCGCCGCGCGGAACCCCATGCGAGAGCACCTCGACTTTTATATCGGCGGGAGCTGGCGTCGCCCGGCCACGGACTCGCGCTTCCAGGTGGTCAACCCGGCCACGGAAGAGGCTTCGGGCTACGTCGCGATGGGAACGGCGCGGGACGTCGAGGCCGCCGTCGCCGCGGCGCGCGAGGCCTTCCCGCTCTACAGCGCATCCTCACGGGAAAGCCGCATCGCGCTGCTGGAACGGATCGTCGCCGGCCTCACGGACCGCGCCGACGAGTTGGCCCGGGCGGTGACCGAAGAGATGGGCGCGCCCCTGTGGCTCAGCCGCGAGGGCCAGGCGCCGTCGGCCAGGGCGCATACCGAACTGACGCTGGAGACGCTGCGCACCTACGACTTCGAGCGGTGGGTCGGGCGCACGCTTGTCTGCCAGGAGGCGATTGGCGTGTGCGCGCTGATCACGCCCTGGAACTGGCCCGCCGGCACCATCATGACCAAGGTCGCGCCCGCGCTGGCGACCGGCTGCACGATCGTGCTCAAGCCGTCGGAATACGCCGCCTACTCCGCCCGGATCATCGCCGAAATCATCGACGCGGCCGGCGCGCCGGCGGGCGTCTTCAACATGATCTACGGCGACGGCGCGGTGGTCGGCGCGGCGCTGAGCAGCCACCCCGACGTGGCCATGGTCTCGATCACCGGTTCGACCCGGGCCGGCGTCGACGTCGCCGTCAGGGCAGCCCCGACGGTCAAGCGGGTGCATCAGGAACTCGGCGGCAAGAGTCCCAACATTCTGCTCGAGAGCGCGGACTTCGCGGCCGCCGTGCCGAGCGCCGTGCGCGCGGTCATGATCAATGGCGGGCAGGCCTGCGTCGCGCCGACACGGCTGCTCGTTCCCGCCGGCCGTGCGCAGGAGGTGGCGGCGCTGGCGGCCGCGGCGGCGGCGGAAATCACCGTCGGGCCGCCGGACTCGGGCGCCTTCCTCGGACCGCTGGTGAACGCCGCCCAGTGGGCGCGCGTGCAGGCGCTGATCGAAACGGGAATTGCCGAAGGCGCGAAGCTGATCGCCGGCGGCCCCGGGAGGCCCGAAGGCCTGGAGCGCGGCTATTACGTCCGACCCACCATCTTCGCCGACACCACGCCCGCCATGACCATCGTGCGCGAAGAGATCTTCGGGCCGGTGCTGGTCATCCAGACCTTCACCGACGAAGACGACGCGGTGGCGCTGGCCAACGATACGCCTTTCGGCCTGGGCGCCTACATCCACGGCCGCGACCTTGAAGAGCTCCGCCGCATCGGGCGCCGCATCCACGCCGGCCAGGTCTACCTGAACGGCGCCGGCCAGCAGGTGGGCGATCCCGCCGCGCCCTTCGGCGGCGTGAAGCAGTCCGGCAACGGCCGCGAACGGGGCGAGGCCGGGTTCGAGGCCTACACCGAGAGCAAGGCCTACCTCGGCTACCCCGCGCCGCCGGTCCGGCCGTCCATCGCCTAGCAAGGGTACGTCATGGTTCGCATTACCTATGTGGAGTTCAACGGCACGCGGCATGTGGTCGACGTCAAGCCCGGTCAGTCCGTCATGGAAGGCGCGGTGCGAAACGGCGTGCCGGGCATCGACGCCGACTGCGGCGGCGCCTGCGCCTGCGCGACGTGCCACGTCATCGTCGACGACGCCTGGTGCGAACCGACCGGCTGCGCCGCCGATGGCGAGCGGGCCATGCTGGAGTTCGCGGAAGGCGCCTGCGAGAGAAGCCGCCTTTCCTGCCAGATCAAGGTCACGCCCGAGCTGGACGGACTGGTCGTCGCCCTGCCCGAATTCCAGCAGTGACGCAGCCTCCCGCAAGAAGCGTCGGCCCGCCGCCAGACCGGCGGCCGATGTCCCTGCGGCGAACCGCGTCGCTGTTTTCCCAATGGCCTTCCGGCCTGGAGGGCCCGGTGGTTATCCGTGGCCGGGCGCGGGATCTCTTCACCGGCGAGGATGTGGCCGCGCCCATCGTCCGGGCGGAGGATTCCCTGCAACTGCGCCTCAGTTCCGAGCGGCTGATCGAGACCATGGAAGCCAGCCGCCGCTCGCCGGACCTGGCGCGGTTCGTCGGGCTGCACCCAGGGGGCCCGCTGCGCAAGGCGATGGCGGAGAGCCTGTCCGACGAGGTCGCCTCCTCGACACTCCTGCACCGGCTTCTCGACGATCTGGCGGCCGTCAGCTTCGTCACCACGCACGCCTGGGCGGCCTGGCTGCCCGACTGGGTGGAGCGGTTCAGGGCGGCGGGACTGGCCAGCCGCATCGACCGTGACGTGACGGGGGTGTGCTACGGCTTCCGGCCCGGCTCCAGCGTGCTGGCCGACGGCGGGCGCGGGCGCATCGAGGGCCAGAGCCGCGTCCCCGCGCCGCCGCCGCTGCGCGCCGACGATTCCCATGCCTGGCACCGGCTGGAGACCGCGACCGGGCCCAACCAGATGCGAACCCGACGCGTGGACATCTGGCTGGACGATGGCCTGCTGCGGGTCGATTCGAGCTTTCAGGACAGCGCCGCCCAGCCGGAAACGGCGGACACCCGGCTCGTCTTCCATGAGTACCAGATCGCCGCCGTGGTGGAGCCCAGGACCTTCACGCTGATGGAGATCAAGGTCACGCCGACCGTCCTTCCCTACGGCGAGTGCGTGGGGGCGGCATCAAGCGCGCAGCGGATGGTCGGCGCATCGCTTCGCGACTTTCGCAGGATGGTCCCGGCCACGCTGCCCGGGGCGGCGGGCTGCACCCACCTTAATGACATGATGCGGGCGCTGCAGGACGTCGTCCCCATGGCCGAGACACTGGACACACAAGCGCCGCGACGGCGCACGTCTGATTTATGGAGCGCACATTGACCGGAACCTCTGTAATCGCCCGCCGCAGCCGCCGCCCAGGTCCCGCATGGAAGGGCAGATGGCTGGCCGGGGCGGCGGTCGGCGCGGTGGCGTGGGCGGTGGCGGGATCGGCGCTGGCCGATGAGGCGACCGATGCGCGGATCGCGGCGCTGGAAGCGCAGCTGGCGGCGCTGCAGGAGCAGATCGCCGACCTGAAGTCGTCCACCTCGGCCAGCATCCAGGCGGTGCGCGACGACCACAAGGCGACCACCGTGTCGGTCGCCGGCGGCCGTCCGACCATCGCCACCGGCGACGGCCAGTTCAGCGCCTCGATCCGCGGCGTCATGCAGCTGGATACGGCGCAATACTTCCAGGACGACGACCTGGCCGCCTCGGTGACCGGCCGCGACCTCAACAGCGGGACCAACGTCCGCCGTGGCCGGTTGGGCGTCGAAGGCAAGCTGTTCGGCGCCTTCGACTACAATATCCTGCTCGACTTCGGCGGCTCGGGCGCCGACGGCCAGACCACACTGCACGAACTCTGGCTGCAGTATTCCGGCTTCAAGCCGGTCAAGATTCGCGTGGGCGCGTTCGCCCCCAACGTGGGGCTGGAGGATGCGGCCTCCACCAACGGCTCGTTGTTCCCCGAACGGCCGTCCGCCGCCGAGGCGGCCCGCAGCCTCGCCGCCTCCGACAAGCGTATCGCCGCCCAGGTGCTGGCCAACGGCGACCACTGGCTGGCCGCCGCCGCCGTCACCGGCGCCAAGGCCGCCGACGGCGCCACCCTCGACGAGCAGCTCGGCTACACCTTCCGGGTGGCCGCCACGCCGCTCTACGGCTTCGACTGGCGCGTGCATGTCGGCGCCAACGCCAGCGTCGTCGCCCAGCCGGCCCAGCCGGCCGCCAACGGCCCCTACCCGATCAAGATCGAGGACCGTCCCGAGCTGCGCGTGGACGGCACGCGCTTCGTCTCCACGGGCGACATCGACGCCGGCGGCGCCAACCACTGGGGCCTCGAACTGGCCGCCCAGAAGAAGAACTGGCTGATCCAGGGCGAGTATTTCAACATCTCCGTCGACCGGCGCCTTTCGACGCCTGGCCTCAGCGATCCGCGCTTCACCGGCTGGTACGTGGAAGGCGGCTGGGTCGTGACCGGCGAGGCGCGCAAGTACAACACCGGCGCGGCCGCCTTCGACGCGCCGCCGGTCGACAGGCCCTTCGACCCCGACAAGGGCCAGTGGGGCGCCTGGGAGCTGGCGGCGCGCTACTCGGTGCTCGACCTGAACGACAGTGCGTTCTCCACCGTCCTGGCCGACCGCGTGCGCGGCGGCGAGCAGACCATCTGGACCGCCGGCGTGAACTGGTTCCTCAACCCGGCCATCCGCTTCTCGCTCGACTGGCTCGACGTCAGCGTCGACCGCCTCAACACCGCCAACGGCCAGGACTACCAGGCGCTGAACCTGCGCAGCCAATTCGCATTCTAGAACGCAGGTTCGCTAGGCCCGGTTCTTCAGCGAACCGGTAGCGTCGACGAAGTCCGGCCATCTGGTGAGGTAGCTGACGAACGCCTCCCCCAGGCCCTCCGCGAGCAGGTATTCACGCGTAACCGGTGGCTTTACGGGCTCGAACCTCGCGTCCCGCATCCGCCGTGGGAAATCGTGGTGCAGTATGCCGGCGCGGCCGAGCAGCACGAAGTCTGCTCCGGCCTCGATCATGTCCGTCACGTCCCGCGGGCTTCGTATATGGCCGGCAAGTCCGAGGCGGGTCTCGCCCCGGGGCAGGTCGAGGAACCAGTCCATGAGGCCACGGTCACCCCAGCCCGCCTCGGCCGGCGGTCTGCGCACGTCATGCAGCGACAAATCCAGGTAATCGAGCGTTCCGCTGGTGAAGAGTTCGGCGGCCAGGTCGCGAGCTTCGCGCATGCCCAGGCCGAAGCGGTCTGGCGAGATGCGCAGGCCAAGCTGGAAGTCCGGTCCGCAACGCCGCCGGATCGCGCCGATGATCTCCCGCAGGAAGCGCGCGCGGTTCTCGAACGCGCCGCCGTACCGGTCGGTCCTGCGATTGGATTGAGGACTTAGGAACTGGTTGATGATGTAGCCGTGGGCGCCGTGGAGTTCGACGCCGTCGAAGCCCGCGCGTTCGCATCGGACGGCCGCTTCCGCGAAGGCGTCCACAATCGCTTCCACCTCGGAGATGGCGAGGCCGCGCGCGCCCGTTTCCGGATCATCGCTGGCCGATACCGGCTGGCCCACGAGATCCGCCGGTGAGCGATCGCCGCCGTGGTAGAGCTGGACCGAGGAGAGCGCTCCGCCGGCCCTCAGGGCGGCGGCCAGGCGCGTGAGCCCTTCAAGGTGCCGCTCGGAGAAGACCCCGAGCTGGCCCTGAAAGCCCTGGCCCAGAGCGTGGACATGCGCGGCGCAGGTCATGACGAGACCAAAGCCGCCCTGCGCACGCTTGACGAGCCAATTGAACTCATCGTCCGACAGGACACCGTCCGGGAAGCTCTGCAGGTTTGTGAGGGGCGCGAGGGCGAACCGATTGGACATCGGGCGGCCCCGCTGGAAGGACAGAGGGGAGAAGACGTCGACCATGCCAGACTCTCTACCCCGCCCCGCAACGCTAGCTGAAATCATGCCCTATCATCAGACAAACAACTAGTCAGTCAAGTTCCGCCCCACATACCGTGAATGCGCGTTCCTCGGGGAGCGCCTTTCGGGAGGTCAGGCCCCTGCCCCCTCGACGAAAGCGGCGGAGACAGGGTGAGGAATCGGACTCTATCCAAGCCTCACCGTTTGACAGGACCGCCAACGTCGCTATGTTCAGTCAACTGGTCGACTGATAACGCTTGCGAGAAGCTTCCGTGGCGGGAGGCCGGCGATTTCGGGGGGAGGCTGCGGCTTCCGTGACGAAGCAAGAAAAGAGGAGGGACGGATGGCGCATGGGACAGTCGGTCTTGCGGCGTCCGGGGCCTGGGGCGGGGAATCTGGCGGCCGAGCCACTGACTCACGGCATCACCCTATGGGCGAGCTTTCACTGGGCGCGTGCTGAATTGCACGTGCTTTCTACAGATCAGGCGTGAGGAGACTGGCGATGAAGATTCTCGATCGGCGCGATGCGTTTAAGCTCGCGGGCGCTGGGTTTGTGGCCTTGTCGTGCGGCGTCGGGAGCAGCGCGGCGGAGGTGACGGTGGCCAGCGGTCCCAGCAAGGGGCGCTACAAGGTCATCGACGCCCGCAACCGGCCACCCTTCCGAGGCTTTGAGGGTCTCTACAAGTCCGCGGGCCGGCGGGTGCAGCCCGACAGCGCCCACCCGGGCTGGAAACTTCTCGGCCCCACCGCGCAAACGGTCGACACGCCCGCGTTCGGCCAGGCCCAAGGCATGGACATCTGGATCAGGGAACTCGATGCGGTCGGCATCGACGGGGTCATCACCAACGGTCGCCACCAGACCGGAAACGATGTCATGGGCACCGTCAGCGTCGAGGAGCTGGTGGCGCTCCAGGCCCGCTATCCGGGGAGGTGCTGGGCGCTGGCGCCGATCAACCTCGATCAGGACCTGGATAAGACGATCTCCGAGGTCGACGCGGCCCTCAAGGCCGGGCTGAAGGGCGCCAACCTGGAGCCCGGTTATCGCGCCGCCGCCGGCGGGCCGGTCCTGGTCAACGACCCGGTCCTGTTCCCCATCTACGAGTACATGTCCTCGACGGGGAAACCTCTCCAGGTCCAGACCGGCGCGTTTGCGGGGCCCAGGCTCGAACAGAGCCGGATGGAGCCCTATGACGACGTCCTGAGCAAGTTCCCCAAGCTGAAGATGGTCCTGGGGCACGGGGGGTATCCCTATCTCACCGAGATGCTGGGCTGCGCCTTCAAACACCGCAATCTCTTCCTGACGCCCGACGTCTATATGTTTGCGCCAGGCGCGAAGGTTTATCAGGAAGCGGTTTCGCAACTTCCCGAGCAATTCATCTTCGGTACGGCGTTCCCGCTGTCGTCCATCAAGGAAACGCTGGGAGCCACGCTGGAGCTTGGTCTCCCGTCGGCGGTCCTGAAGAACTACCTGTACGACAACGCGGCGCGGGCTTTCGAGCTCTAGCGCCCTAACCGCGGCTCGCGGGGCCTGTCCTCGCGAGCCGCCCCCTCGGGGCCTACGCCCCTCCCCCACACATGGTGTTGAAGCCACCGCCCGGCGCCTGGATCCAGGCGCCGGGCGCGCGGCCATATGCGTCGGCTCCCGGGGATGGTCGATGACCGCAGGTACGGCGTGACCTTCCGCCGGCCGGCGCCCATTCAAGCCTCGTCGAGCGTCACCAGGCCCGGGCGCCTGTCCATCGCCCGGGCCTAAACGAAATCGCCCCCGCCTTTGGGGCGGGGGGCGATCGCGGCGGGTGACGGTAGCGGGGGGATCGGAGCGCTACCGCCCCCCGCTAGGTCGTCGCTGGCGCGGGGGTGTCGATCACCTGTCTTGGCGAACGACCCAGCGACACGAAGCAGGCTGCGCCGGCGAGACAACAGGCGGCCGCGGCCATCCGCGCGAAGTCGTAGTCGCCGCTTAACTCGTACGCCTTGCCCGCAAGGATCGGCCCCAGTGCGAAGCCCACCGTCGAGGCCGCGAACAGCCAGCCGTAGGCTTCCGAGAAGGCGCGCATTCCGAAATAGCGACTGGCCAGATAGGCGACGAGATCGCTTTCGGCGCTCAGCCCCACCCCTAGCGCAATCGCGTAGGGAACGGCGAACGACGGCCCGAACTCACCGGCGAAGAGGAGCGCCAGGGCAGGCAGCGACAGGGCGGCGGCGGCGACGGCGGGGGGATGCCAGCGATCGAGGAACTGTCCGATCACGGGGCGAACCAGGATCATGGAGAAGCCGAAGGACGCGGCGGCGATCTGGATGGTCGGGGAGGAAGCCCCGAGGTCCCTGTACATCGGCGCCAGGTGAACGACGGCTCCCGAGAACACCGGCGAGATCAGGACCAGCGCCACGGCGATGGTCCAGAAATGGCGGGTCTTCAGGATCTCGGACAGGGACATGCCGGAAAGCTGCTCGGATGAACCCCGCTCGACCGGCCGCTCCTTCAGCCAGGGAATGACCGCAACCAGGGCCGTCGCGGACAAGGCGGCCAGCGCGAAGTATCCGGCGCGCCAGCCGTAGCCGGTGACGACCTGGGTGATGATGAACGGCGCCACCGCCATCGTCAGGCCGCTGCCCCCGATCATGATCCCCAGGGCGAGACCTCGCGCCGAGTCGAACCAGGTGTTCACGGCGCGCGAGTAGACGACGAAGCTGGTGCCGGCGCCGGCCAGGCCGACGAGGAAGTAGCCGAGGTAGAGCGCCCACAGATCATCGACCAGGACGCCGATCCCCATAAGCGCCGCCACGAGAAGTATGATGAAGCCGAAGGCGGTTTTCCTGGACCCCAGGCGGTCACAAAGCCGCCCGGCCACTGGCGAGAAGCACAACACCCCGAGCAGGAAGGCCGTCGCGGCGCCCCCGACCTGAACGCGATCCCAGCCTTTTTCCGCCTCGAAGGCAGGCATGAAGAAGCCCAGGGTCGCCGTGATAAAGGCCGCCGCTCCCAACCCGCACCCCAGGGTGGCGGCGAGCAGGACACGCCAACCCTTGCTGAACTCAGACACTTTTGATTCCACTTGCAGGTCCCTCGCCTTCTCGCCGGGCTGACGCCGTTCTCATGTCGGTTTTTATCGACCAACTAGTTGAACGATGCTCTTGCGCCATGAAGAAGTCAATCGTGCCGCATCGGTCGGAACCCACGGGCCCGCTGGACCGCCACCGTGCAGGGTGGGGAGGAAGGTGGCCGCGGCCCGTGGAGACGAGCTCGCGGCCGGACACCTGGAGGTGGTGCGCTAGCCGAACATTCGCCCGCGACCCCTGCGCGCGCGCCAGCCTTGAAGCTAGGCCGCTGTCAGGTCGACCAGGATTTTCTCGCCGGTCGCCCGCCTTGTGTAGGTGTCGATCGCATCCTTGCCGAGCAGCTCCGGGAAGGAAACGACGCGCGTAAAGTTGCTCGAGAAGGTCGTCTTGATGTCGCGCACCACACGCTGGCGCAGGGCGTTCGCCGCTTCCGGTCCGATCCTGGCCAGGAAGGGCGTCAGCAACCAACCGCCCATGCTCCACAGCATCCCGAAGTTGCGGTTGAACTCCGTCGGCGACGGGTCGAGAAAGCCGTACATGTAAAGTTGCTTGAAGGTGGCGGAGCCGTAGCGGCTGAAGGTCTCCATCCTGGCGATGGCCGCGGTCTCCATCGCCGTCAGGATCTGGCCGGCGATCTTGCCGCCGCCGATGGCGTCGAAGGCGATGGTCGCCCCTGTTTCCCCCAACGCCCGCGTCAGGTCGTCGACGAAGCTGGGCTTCGTCATGTTCACCACATGGGTGGCGCCGATGCCGCGCAGCAGGTCTTCCTGCTCCTGCCTTCGCACGACATTGACCAGCGGGACGCCGTCGGCAACGCAGGCCTTCACCAGCATCTGCCCCAGGTTCGACGCGGCCGCGGTATGGACCAGCCCGGCGTGACCCTCGCGCTTCATCGTCTCGATCATGCTGAGCGCCGTCAGCGGATTGGCGAAACAGGCCGCGCCTTCCCGGGCGCTGACGCCGTCCGGCAGCACGAGGCAGTCCGCGCCTCGGATGGTTCGATAGTGCGAGTACATGGCGCCGCCAAAGATCGCGACGCGTTTGCCCAGCAGATGTTGCGCCTCCGCGCCCGCCTTCACGACGACGCCGGCGCCCTCGGTGCCGACCGGCAGGGACAGGCCGACGCGGCCCGCCAGCGCCGCCTTGTTCGCCTCCGGAACGGGGATGGTGACGACCGGCGTTTCCTTGCCCGAGTATCGCGCCTGCGCCGTATCGAGCCCACCGAACAGAAGCGCCATGTCGGACGGATTGACCGGCGCCGCTTCCATCCTCACGACCACCTCGTCGGGCGCGGGATCGTCGAACGTGGTGGGTTCCAGCGAGAGCCTCAGCTCGCCGTCGGTCACCAGCGAGCGAAGCTGTAATCCTTCGAGGGCCATGTCAGTGCGCCCCGTCGGGCGTTCTGAGTTTCAGAATGCCCTCCACGCGCGTATCAATCTGGGGCAATTGCTCTTCCATGGCCCTGGCGACCGCGGGATCGTTCGCCGTTATCTCGTGGAAATAGGCCCGCAGGCCCGGCGGCAGAATGCTCGGCCGCCCAAGGGTTCTTGGGAACAGGTTCTCGAAGTAGGCCATCCACGGCACCAGGGCGCAGTCGGCCTGCGTCAATGCTCCGCCGACGGCGTAGCGGGGGCCTTCGAAATACTTTTCGATGTAGGAAAAACCCTTGGCGGCGAGTTCCAGGTTCTCGTCGACGATGGCCATATCGGGCTGGGGCTTCACATTTTCCCGAAGGATCGGCTGAACCGGGACCAGCACGTAGGAGTCGAGCAGCCGCGTAATGGCGCGCACCTTCGACATCTTCTCCGGCGTGTCGGGGCGCAGCGTCGGGGCCGGGTATTTGTCCTCAAGATATTCGCAGATCGTCTCCGACTCGGGGAGCACGTGGTCGCCATCCACCAGCGTTGGAATTTTGCCGACCGGGTTGAGGGCGAGGAATTCCGGTGATTTCAACCCGCCCTCGGGCGGAAGGGAGAACTCGATCGGCAGGTTCTTGGCGTACGCGAGAATTCGAACGCGGGTGGAGTAGGGCGATAACGCGTGATTGTAGAGTAACATGTGTGCCTCTCCCGGCGGTTAGCGCCTACGTCGGTTTCGGAATATTTGCGTAATAGGGAATCGGGATCCCATCGGCGCCCGACACGTCTCCAACCATGGCGCGGGTGCGCGGGTGCATGACCCTCGCGTCGGTGATGACGTTGATGCAGCTCGGCCCGTCGAGACTCAGGGCATGGCGAACAGCCGGTCCGAGGTCTTCATAGGCGTCCACCCGCACGCCTTCGGCGCCGAAGCCACGCGCGACCACGTCGTAGGCGGTGTCAGCCAGGGTGACGATGGTGTCGCGGTTGTCGCCGTAGAGCAGCGTCTGGGCATTTCGCGACATGCCCCACTCCGCGTTGTTCAGCACAACGGTGACGATGGGCAGCCTGTGCCGCACCATCGTATCGAACTCCTGGACGTTGAACCCGACACCGCCGTCACCGGCGAAGCAGATCACCGGGCGATCGGGATTGGCCCGCGCCGCGCCGACGGCGAAGCCGGAGCTGACGCCCAGGCAGCCGAGGTAACCGCAGCGCAGGAACTGGCCGGGACCCGAGGAACGCACCGCGTCGCCCACCCAATTCCCGGTTTCGCCCCCGTCGGCGACAATGCTGACCAGCGGCGGAAGCTCGTTCAGGACGGCGCGGACGGCGTGATAGGGGTGGATGTGCCCGGGGCGGCTCTGCGCCGGCGCATCCTTGAACGGCCCATGCGGCGCGGCGCGCAGCGACCGCAGGCGCCCGGCCCAGTCGGAGCGGTCGGGCCATGTCCGATCCGCCGCGCGGGCAATCAGACCGTCGAGGGTGGCGTTGCAGTCGGCGATCACGGGCAGCTCGGCCAGCCGGACGCGACCGATCTCCTCCGCGTCGATCTCGATCTGCGCCAGATAGGCGTTGGCCGGGATGATCGCGCCCATGGCGCCGCCCAGGAACATGCCCTGGCGCGCGCCCATGAGGACGACGGTGTCGGGAGCCGCGCCCGCCGCGCCGGCCAGCCCAAGAACGCCCGCGGGCCCGCCGTAGCAGTCGTGATCGTCCGGCAGGATGCCGAGGGCCTTGGAGCTGGCGACGACCGGAATGCCGGTGAGTTCGGCGAACTGCCGCAGCTTGTCGCCGGCAGCGCTCAGCACCGCGCCGCCGCCGGCGATGATCACCGGGCGCTCGCTGTTGCGCAGCTTGTCGATCAGGGTGTCGAGCACTTCGGCGGTGGGAGACGGCGGGGCGGCCCGGCTCCATCTGGCGGTGGGGGCCGCCTGCTCCGTCGGCATGAACATCACGTCGATGGGAATCTCCAGGAACACCGGTCCCGGCGTACCGCTCAGCGCCACCTCGGCGGCCCGTCGCACGAACTCCACGATGCGCTCGACGTCGGTGACGCGGTGGGCCCACTTCGTCACCGGCGCGGCCATCGCCAGCGTGTCGAAGCCGCCCTGCAGCGTGTTGCACTCGACTTCGCGCATCGGCGCGGCGCCGGACAGGAACAGCACCGGCGTACGATCCAGGTAGGCGTTGGCCATCGCGGTCAGGGTGTTGGTAAATCCCGGGCCGGCCGTTGAAGCGCAAACGCCCAGTTTTCCTTCCGAGGCGCGGGCATAGCCATCCGCCGCGTGGCCGGCCGCGGCCTCGTGCCGTGTATCGGTCAGGCGAATGCCGAACTCCGAACACGCCATGAAGAAGGGATCGAGGTGGCTTCCGTGAAGGGCGAAAACCTCGGTGACGCCGAGATTGGCGAGCGCCGCCGCCACCAACTCTCCGCCGGCCCGCTTCTTCGTCATCCTACTCTCCCTTGTACGAGTGCGAGCGATACGCGCGCGCTATCCCAATCCGACGGCGGCCAGCGCCGCCTTCGCCACTGTCATGTCCTGCTCGTAGTGGCCGCCGCTCACGCCAATTCCGCCCACGACCTGTCCGTCGAGGGTCAGCGGGTAGCCGCCGCCAAAAACCACCAGCCGGGGCGTCTTGACGATGCCGTGCAGCAGCGGCGGATCGTTCTTCACGAACTCGAACCACTGGTCGGTGGGGATGCCGAAGGAGATGGCGGTATAGGCCTTGTCCTTGGCCAGCTCGACGCTGAGCAGCGGCGCGCCGTCCATGCGGCTGAAAGCCTTGAGCGCCCCGCCGTCGTCGACGATGGCGATGACCATTGGAACACCGAGGTCCTGGGCGGCCTTCTCGGCGGCTTCCACAAGCGCCCTGGCGGACGCGGTGTTGATGGATTTGCGAGCGACGGTTTCAATCATGTTTCTCTCCCATGTGGTGGTCAGAGTTCGAGCACCGCTTTGGCGCGCTCCCGCGCCGCGTTCATCGACAGGGATATCAGGACGAAGGCGACGACCAGCGACACCATCGTCGTGACCGCCAGCGACTTGCCGATATCGGCCGGGTCACCGAACACGTAGTCGGTCATCACCCCCGTAAGCAGGGGCGCGACGCCCAGGCCCAGCAGGTTCACCGTGGTCAGGAACACCGCCCCGATCTGGCCCCGCATCCGGTTGGGCGTCAGGGTCTGGACCATAGCGCCCTGCAGGCCGCCGATCATGCTGGCCGAGAACATGCCGCAGCAGAAGAGGATGATCGCCGGGACCTTCCACGGCGAAAGGTATGCGCCCAGGAAGAACGGCGCCTGGATGACCGCGATACGCAGGCCGACCCAGATCGGTCCCTCGAGCCGACCCGCCTTCACCACCCGGTCGGACCACAGGCCGCCGGCGAGCATTCCCAGGGTGCCGAAGACGGCGAAGCCGAGGCCGACGATCATGCCGACCTCGGCGACGCTCATGCCGTGGGCGCGAATGAAGTAGGTCGGGCCCCAGACTGAGAAGCTGTAGTTGCTGATCGCAAACCCCGCGAAGCCGAGGAACATCATGACGTAGAGGCGCTTGTGCTCGCGCAGGTAGGCGACGACGTCCTTCGACATCACCTCTTCGCCCGCGCCGCTGTCGCGGCGGACCGGCTCTCGAACGGTAAGATAGAAGATCACCGCGAACAGCAGGCCTGGAAGTCCCAGGGCGATGAAGAGAACCTGCCAGGGCTGCAGCGCGCCCACGATCGGAAAGATCGGCTGCGTCGCCTCCGCCCAGGCCAGCAACAGGCTGCCCAGATAGACCGCGAGACCGCCGCCGATGGCGACCCCCGATGAATAGATCGCCATCGCCAGCCCGCGTTTGTGCGGCGGGAACGAGTCCGGGATTATCGAGTAGGCGGCGGGATTGATGCTCGCCTCGCCCGCGCCGACCAGCATCCGGCCGACGAAGAGCTGCCAGAAGTTGGTGGCGAGCCCGCAGACCATCATGGCCAGGCTCCAGAGTCCCACCCCTATGGAAGCCACGCCGCGCCGGCTGCCCCGGTCGACCCAACGGCCGAAGGGAAAGGAAAAGACGATGAAGGAGATTACGAACGCCATGCCCGCCAACAGGCTGATCTGGGTGTCGTTGAGACTGAGATCGGCGCGGACGGGATCGACAACGAGACTGAGCGCCAGCCTGTCCACGAAAGCGAAGGTGTAGGCCACCATCAGCATGGCGACGACGAAGTAGGAGTAGGCCCGCGGCGGATAGCCGGCGTTGGCGATCGTCGGGTTCACGCGCATGCGATGATTCCTGCGTTGCTCAGTCCCGCGAGGCGTTCGGCGTCCAGACCCAGGATGCCCTTGAGAACCTTGACCGTGTCCCGCCCCAGCGGCGGAGGCGGCAGGAAGACATCGTCTCCCGCCTCTGACATCTTGATGGGGTTGCCAGGCTGCTCGACCGTCGCGCCGTCCGGAACAGGCACGGTCACTTTCATGGCGCGGGCGAGGACCTGTGGATCGGCAAACGCGTGCGACAGGTCGTTGACCGGCGCGGCCGGGATCTGATGCTGCGCCAGCACCTCCAGCCAATGCTCGCAGGTATTCTGTTCGAGCGCATGCTGTACGCGCGCCTCGATGAAGTCCTTGTTCTGAAGCCGACCCGGTTGGGTGAGGAACTCGGGGCGACGTAATTCGTCGTCGTCCAGCAACTCCACGAGGCGTGTCCAGCTGCTGTCGGTGATCAGCGCAAGGATGATGTATCGGGTCCTGGTGCGGAAGGTGTTGTACGGCACATGGACGAAGTGGCCGTTCCCTGAACGCTCGGTGAGCTCGCCCGACATCAGGTACATCGTGCCGATGTAGTTCAGCATCGAAAGCTGGCAGTCGAGCATCGAGATATCCAGGTGCTGACCCCGGCCCGTGGTGCGGCGCATGTTCAGCGCGCCCAGGATGCCGATGACGCCGAACAGGCCGGCGCCGAGATCGCCGATGGGAATGCCGGCCCGCAAGGGCTCGCCGTCCTTGTAGCCGGTCAACGACATGCCACCGCCCATGCCCTGGGCGACCAGGTCGAACGACGGACGGTTGGGAAAGGGGCCGCTCTCACCGAAGCCGGATATGGCGCAGGTGATTATCCGCGGATTGATGGCCGCCAGCGTCTCATGCTCGATCTTGAGCCGCTTGGTGACGCCGACTCCGAAATTGGTGACGACCACGTCAGCGTGCTTCACCAGGTCGTAGAATATCTGCAATCCGTCCGCGCTTTTCAGGTCCAGCGCGACGCTCTCCTTGTTCCTGCACAGCGTCAGGAAGTAGGCGCCCATCCCGTGACGGGAATAGGCGTCGGAGTCCTCCAGCAACCGGCGCGTGGCTTCCCCCGCGCCCGGCGGCTCGATCTTGATCGTCCGCGCGCCCATGTCGGCCATCAGCATGGTGCCGTACGGGCCGGAGAGCATGTGGGTGAGGTCGAGAACGGTGACATCTTCCAGCGGGCGCATCGGTCTAACCCCGCCCAACCGCGAAGACGCCTTCGAGGCGTTGGCCTGTTTCGCGCCCTGATGTCAAAATTGCATGCAACGCTTGGGTCACGCTGCCCCTTCCCCTCGAATGAGGCCGAGAGATATTATAAGGGGAAATTGCAAAAATCCGCGCCTCCTTCTCATCATGTTTACGCCTTTTGACGCGCATATTTGTATACAATCTTCTTTGCAGGATCGTTCGTCTCGCGCCGGACGGCGGGGCCGCTAGAATGGGCGACGGTATGGGGGAGAGAGGATCATGGCGACTGCCGTAGAGCGCGCGTACATCGCCATCCGCGAAGGGATTGCTCGCGGCGCCTACAAGGCCGGCGACCATCTCACCGCAAACGACCTGGCCGCCGCGATCGGCATGAGCCGCACGCCCGTCCGTGAGGCGATGCGCCGGCTGCACGCCGAGGGGTTGATCCAGTTCATTCCCAATCGCGGCGCCTTCGTGTCGCGGCTGGACGAAGCTGAAGTCGAGAAAATCTACAGGCTGCGGGTGCTGCTCGAAGGCCATGCGGCCGAGGCCGCGGCGATGAACGCCACCGCTGAACAGACCGAGGAACTTTCGGCGCTGGCCGAGCACATCCACGCCCTTGTCTGGGGAGACTCCGCGCCCGACCTGGAAAAGGTCTCTGAATTGAATAACCAGTTTCATAAATTGATCGTCCAGGCCGCCGACAGCTCGCGGCTCGAAACGGCGTTGGCGGCGATTATCGAGATGCCGCTCGTGCTCAGGACATTCCAGAGATACGACCTGGAGGAACTGCGCCGCAGCGCCCAACAGCATCTGGACCTGGTGACGGCGATCCGCGTTCGGGACCCTCAGTGGGCGCTCAGTGTGATGACAGGTCATATCTTGTCGGCGCAGCACGCACTGTTGAGGTCGACAATTAGCGCCGCCTGACTGGAGGCGGACGCCGGCCGTGTCCGGCGCCCGCTCTCCCACATCAGAAACGCGTGCTTACTTCGACCCAGATGGACCGCAGTTCGTCCTTGTAGTTGATGGTGCGCGGCTGGGTGGTCACACCGCCGCCAAGCAACAGCGAGTTGCTGAAGGTATGCTCGTTGGTCAGGTTCTTGCCCGCGAGCGCGACCGTCCAGCGGCCGTCGATCGGGGCCAGCGCGATACGGGCGTCGATCTTCGTGACGCCCGGCTGCACGCCGTACACTTCGCTGTAGTTGTCGGCCTTGTAGTACCGCGACCTGTACGAGGCGATCACGGTGCTCTCGAGTTCGAAGGCGCCGAGGGTCGCCGTGTGACGCGCCTGCAGGTTGCCGGTCCATTTCGATGAATAGACCAGCTCCTTGCCCGCCAGGTCGTGGGCGGCCACGCTTACCGGGTCCGCCGGGTTGCAGACCGAAATCGGCGCGCCGGCAAGGCAGGCGGCCCCCTTGTAGCTGTCGTACTTGGCGTCCAGGTAGGCCAGGTTCAGCGTCAGCTGGAGGCTGTCCACCGGCAACCAGTTGACCAGGAATTCGGCGCCCTTGCTGGTGGCCGAACCGGCGTTGTTGGTCACGAACGACGACAGGACGGGCACGTAGCTGGAGACCTGCAGGTCCTTGATTTCCAGCTGGAAGGCGGTGGCGTTGAACTGCAGACGTCCCCCCGCCAGCGTGGACTTCATGCCCACTTCGAAGTTGGTCGATTTCTCCGGCTTGAACTCGTAGGTTGCCGGCCGAACGCCAAACGTGTTGCTGACGAAGCCGCCGGATTTCGACCCGTTGGCGACCGCCGCATAGATCATGACCCGAGGCGCGACATCGTATTGCAGCGTGAGGGCAGGATCGACGCTCTCCTCCGACCGGCTGCCGCTGATCGCGGTGATGACGCGCAGGGGATCGCCGTAATAGGTGCCGGACGTGAAGTCCCCGTCCTTCTTGTTCTTGGTGTAGCGGATGCTCGTCTTGACGCGGAAGACGTCGGACAGATGGTAGGTGCCGATCGCGAACGCGGAATAGGTTTTCGAGCGCTGGAAGAAGTGGGTGTACTGCGCGCCGGTCGCCGACGGCAGGTCATAGAAGATGTTCTGGCGCAGGTTCCAGTCCGAGGTGTCGTAGTACGCGCCCAGAACGTATTCAAGCTTCTGGCCGGTCGGCGACAGCAGCCGCAGCTCCTGTGAAACCTGTTCGAAATCTTCGGGGAAGCCGTTCTGGTAGAGGTTGTTGATGCCGGGTGTCGTGGGGCCGCCCGACGGATTTGTCTCGTCGTAGCCGTTGATCGGATAGCGGTCGAAGTTCGAATAGCCGGTAATCGACGTCAGCGTATGCGAGCCGATCTGGTAGTTGGCCGTGATCGAACCGTTGAACGAATCCACCCCGTTGATCTCCGGGGCGCCGCTCGGGCCGTAGGGGTCGGAGGTATAGCGTTCCTCGACGTGCGGGGGCGCGGTGTTCGGCGGGCCGGCGGTATTGATGCCGCCCCTCATCTCCGAGGCCGCCTTCTCGAGCTTGAACATGACGTCGAGATCCGCCGTCGGCGCCCAAAGCAGGGAGAGACGAGCGAGCTGCTGGTTGAGGCGCGGGTCGTTCTGGCCCGTCGCCCGGTTCTTCAGGAAACCTTCCTGGTCAAGAAACTTGACCGCGAGGCGCCCGCTGAGGGTTTCCGTCAACGCTCCGGTCACGAAGCCTGTCGCTTGCCAGCCCTGGGGGTCGATCTTGTAGGCGCCGGCAACCTCGCCGCCGAATTCGCGCGAGGGACCGGCGCTGACGATGCTGATGGCGCCGGCGGCGGTGTTCTTTCCGAGAAGGGCGCCCTGCGGACCGCGCAGAACCTCTACCCGCTCGACATCGAACAGCGGCTCAATGAACTGGCCGCTCTTCCCCGCGTAAATGCCGTCGCGATAGACCGAGACCGTCGGATCGAAGGCGAAGTTGTTGGGCGAGGAGCCGAAGCCGCGGATGTAGATGACGTCGTTCACGCCCTGGGTGACCAGGTTGACGTTGGGCATCCTGGTGATGAGGTCGTGGATGTTCTTGTCGTGGAACTCCTGAAGCTCGTCGCCCGTGAGCACGGTCATTGAGATGGGCACGTTCTGGACGTTCGCCGCACGCTTTTCAGCGGTCACGATCACCTCTTCGAGCGCGACCCCCTCGTCCTGCGCGAACGCCGCGCCCGACATACCCGCGGTCGCCGCGGCGGCGACCGACGCCAGGAGAACCTGACGGAGAAGATGCGAACCCCGCCGGGAATTGCCTTGCCGGATCATCAATGTGTTTCCCCTGCAGCGCCTTGATTGACGCGGTCTGGTGCTGGTTTGCGGTCCGCCCGCAATAAGACTGCGGCGAGCCGAATGAAAGATTGCATGCAATCTAGAACGAGTGTCAATCCGCTATGTGCGGCGCCGGAGGCATGGCCAGTACGGGAAAAACCCAAATCGGGCAGGATTTCCTCGGGTAATCGTGAAGAAACGCAGCGGTCACCAAGCTGGGCCGCCACCGAACCAGGCCCCGCCCGCGGAATCGGACATTGCATGCAATCTTAAGCTAGAGTAGCCGCCCACACTCGCGCAGAAGAACCTCTACGGCCTGGTCGAGATGCCGGAAGCGGGCGTCGGTCGTCTGGCCGGTTCGGTAGCGATGAAACTTCTGCTGTTCGATGGCGGCGCGGCGGAAAAGCCCGAAGCACCGGTAGAAGGTGAAGTCGGCCATCGCCGCCGGCGCGGCCGCGAGATAGCGCTCCAGCGCATCCTCGCGGCGGGGCGTTCCCGGAACGGCGCTGGGCATGGACCGCAACGCGCGCAGGTCGGCCGGGTCGTCCACGTTGACCCAGAAACTGAGGGTGCAGGCCAGGTCCATCAGCGGATCTCCGACCGTCGACATCTCCCAGTCCAGCACGCCCGCGAGCCTGTCCGGATGCGCCGCATTCCAGACGAGGTTGTCCATCTTGAAGTCGTTGTGGACGACGCAGGCGAGTTCGGGGTCCGCGGGGATGTTGGCCAGCAGCCATTGGATTATTGATTCCGCCAGTCGTCCCGGCGCCTCCGACGCGCCCTGGAAGCGCCTGCACCAGCCTTCCGTCTGACGACGCCGATAGCCCTCCGGGCGCCCCATCCCCTCCAGGCCGATCCGCGACGGATTGATGGCGTGCAACGCGGCGAGGGCGTCGATCAAACCGGTGAACTGCGCCGGCAGGTGCGATGGACCGGCGCCGGCGTCGCGGACGATGAGCCCATCCCGCCGCTCCATCAGCACGAACACGCCGCCAAACACGTCCGGGTCCTCGCAGAGCAGGACCGCCCTGGGCGAAAAGGGGTAATGGCCTTCCAGAGCGCGGAGCATCCGGAATTCACGGCCCATGTCGTGTGCCGACTTCGCTTTCGCGCCCGGCGGCTCCAGCTTGAGGACGAGGTCCGTCCCCTCCCCTTGCACGAGGAAGGTCAGGTTCGAATTGCCGCCGGTAAAGCGACGATAGCGTATATCGCGGCCCAGTTCCGGCACGTTGGCGCGCAGGTAACGCGTCAGCGCCTCCGGTTCCCGCTCCAGCGCGACGGTTCCGACGGGCTCGGAGGTCATCGGGCGCCCCTGTATTTCCTGAGTTCCGATCGACCGATGACGCGCAGGTGCACGGCGTCCGGTCCGTCGGCGACGCGAATGGTGCGCAGACGCGCATAGAGAGCCGCCAGCGGGGTATCCTGTGAAAAGCCCGCCGCGCCGTGCATCTGGATCGCCTCGTCAACGACCCGGCAGGCCATCTCCGGCGCCGCGATCTTGATCTGCGAGATTTCGGTCCGGGCGGCGGCGGGCCCCTCCGCGTCCATCAGCCTCGCCGTTTGCATGACGAGCGCGCGCACCAGATTTATCTCGATACGGCAGCGGGCGATGATGTCGGCGTTCGAACCCGCCTCCGCCAACGGCTTGCCGAACGCGGTTCGCGACAGAGCCCGCCTGCACATCAGCTCCAGCGCGCGCTCGGCGGCGCCGACGCACCGCATGGCGTGGTGCAGCCGCCCGCCGCCCAGGCGCCCCTGGGCGATCTCGAAACCCCGCCCCGGCGCGCCAATCACGTTCTCCGCGGGCACACGGACGTCCTCGAAGCTCAGATCGCAGAAGCCACGAGGAGCGAAGTCGATACCAAACACCGACAGTTGCCGCGCGACGGTCAGTCCGGCCGTATCCATCGGCACGAGGATCATGGAATGCCGCGCCGACGGCTCGGCATCCGGATTTGTCAGGCACATGACGATGGCCAGGCGGCACAGAGGATTCCCCGCGCCGCTGATCCACCATTTGCGCCCGTTCAGCACCCACTCATCGCCAATCCGCTCGCAGCGCATGGAGAGGTTGGTGGCGTCGGATGAGGCGACGTCGGGTTCGGTCATCGCAAAACAGGAGCGGATTTCGCCCGCCAGCAGCGGCTTGAGCCAACGATCCTGCTGCGCCTGCGAGGCGTACTTCAGCAGAAGGCCGATGTTGCCGCTGTCAGGGGGATTGCAGTTGAAAACCTCCGGAAGCCACTCGTTCCAGCCCATCGCCTCGGCGAGCGGCGCGTACTGCGCGTGACTGAGGCCATGGCCGACCGCCTCGTGCTGAAGGCACAGGTTCCAAAGCCCCGCGTCCCGAGCCTTGCGGCGCAATTCCTCCAGCACGGGGGCCGGCTTCCAGCGGGTCGCGCCCTCCGACAATTCGCGCTCGAAGACGGCCTCGTTGGGCAGGACATGCTCGTCGCGAAAAGCGATGACCCGTTGCAGGAGTTCGGCGGCGCGATCATCGGTCATGGGAGAACTTCCTCGATCTCGTCGGCGCTGTAGCCAAGCTCCGCCAGAACCTCGGCGGTGTGCTCGCCGAGGTTGGGGGCGTGGCGGGAAATCTCGAACGGCGCCTTGCTGAAAGCGGTTGGTCTGCGCACGGCCAGGTACGGGCCTTCGGTCGGGTGGACCGCCTCCTGGAACAGTTCGACGGCCTCGATGTGCGGATCGTCGGGAAGCGAGCCGAGGTCGTTGACCGGCATGCACGGAACGCCGGCCCCGTCGCAGAACGCCAGCCACTCGGCCGTGGTCCTCTTCGGCGCCTCCTCGGCGATAACGTCGTACAGGACGCCGATGTTCTGCGCTCGTCGGGCCAGCGTCGCGAACCGGGGATCGGCGGCATACTCGGTGCGCCCGGTGAAGGCGTAGAAGGCGCGCCAGTTCTGGTCCGAGTAGGGCAGGATGCAGATGTAGCCGTCCGCCGTGCGGTATGGCCGACGGCTGGGGCTCAGCACCCGCGCGAAGGCCGGCGGCCCCAGCGGCGGGCGAAAGGCGAAGCCCCCCATGTGCTCGACGAAATTGAACTCGACGGCTGTTTCCAGCATCGGCACTTCGACACGCTGGCCGCCACCGCCCCTGGAGCGGTGAAAAAGGGCGGCCAGGATGGAATAGGCCATGGCCTGTCCCGCCAGCTTGTCGCAGATCACGGTGGGAGCGTACGCGGGCTCGCGGCCGGCGGCCTGGAACAGCGCCGCCACCCCGGAGCCGGCCTGGATGATGTCGTCGTAGGCGGCCTTCTCGGCATAGGGTCCGTCGGACCCGAAGCCCTGGCCGACGCAGTAGACGATGTCTGGGTTCAGCTTGCGGACCTGCTCGTAATCGTAGCCGAGGCGTCCGATGGCGGCCGGGCGCAGGTTGTGGACGAACACGTCGGCGCGCGCGAGGAGGCGCTCGAAGGCCTCGCGGTGACGAGGGCTCTTGAGATCCAGACATATCCCGCGCTTGTTGCGGTTCAGGTTGAGGAAGCTTCCGGACATGTCCGTGCCCCGCTGCGGGACGTAGCCGCGCAGCGAGTCGCCGTCGGGACCTTCGACCTTCACGACATCGGCGCCGAGGTCGGCGAGGATGTGGGTCGCGAATGGCCCCATCACCACGCTGGTCAGGTCGACGACCTTGACGCCCGAAAGAGGCAGGGAGCTCGGCATGGGCGGAGCGTATGAGATGCCCGCGCCCGGCCCTCCTGCGAAAATGCAGTCGGCGCCGGGCTTTTTGACAGCGTCGCTTCAGCGCCTAGGTTGGCACCATGATCAACTGGGATGACCTACGGGTTTTCATCGGCCTGACCCGCGCTGGATCGTTCTCCGGGGCCGCCGGGCGGCTGGGCATGGATGCAACAACCGTCGCCCGCCGAATCCAGCGCCTGGAGGCGGGCCTGCGCGCCACCCTGATCGTGCGCGGCGGCGACAGGCTGCAGCTGACCGCGGCGGGTTTGCGCCTTTCCGAGAACGGCGCCGCCTTCGAAGCGGCGATAGCGGCGGCCGAAGAGGGCGTGACGAGTCCGCTGGCCGGGACCGTGCGGCTCAGCGTTGCGGAGGGTCTGGGCGCGCAAATACTCGCGCCGGCCATCCTGCGCCTCATGGAGCGGCCGGGCCTACATATCGAGATCGACGCCAGTCCCGGCTTCCTGTCTCCAACAACCCGCAAGGTGGACCTCGCCATCACCTCCAGCCCACCCAGCAGCGCACGGCTCGTGGTCGAACGGCTGACGGACTACGAACTGGGTCTCTATGCCTCGTCCGCGTATCTGGAGAAGAACGGCGGCCCGGAGCGGGCCGAGGATCTTCATGGCCACGACTTGATCGGGTCGGTCGAAGACCTCGTCTATAGTGACGAGCTGATGTTTCTGGAGGCTTTCGCGCCCGGCTTGCGTCAGCGCCTGACCTGCTCGTCGATGAAGATGCAGATTGCGATGGCGGCCGCCGGAGCGGGGATCGGCGCCTTTCCGCATTTTCTGGCGTCCGACGTTCCGGCGCTCCGGCCGGTCCTCCCAGATCTGTCGGTCACCCGAACCTACTGGATGGCCACCCACCAGGAACTCTACGACGTCTCGCGCGTGCGGCTCGTCCGCGGCTGGCTTCAGGCGCTGGTGCAGGAGCACGCCGCCCAGCTCACGCCGTCGCGGACCTTGTCAGGGTAGCGGCAGGCGCTGAGCAAGGCCATGGGGTTGCCGGACACGCCCGCCATGAACGGCGCACCGTCCTCCTCCTGGATAATGCCGAACGGCTGATGTTCGACCCCGAAGTCGATCGCCTGATCGACGAGTCGGCCAACTTCCAGCGCCTGCCGCGCGCGGCGGTGACGGACCAGGCCATCGAGGACCGCTGCCTCCTGGCGGCGATCAACGGCGCGGCGGAAATTCTGGAGACGGCCGACGATGACCTGTCGCCCGCGGTCATCGACGCCATCTGGGTCGAGCATCTCGGCTTTCCGGCGTGGATAGCGCCGGCCGGCGAGCCCGCGCCCCCTCAGTACGGCGCCGCGCTCTTCGGTGACGACGGCGTCGCGGGGCCGGCGGCCGGGCGCGCGGGGGCCTCCGCCTGCGGAGCTCGCCTGTCGGGGGTCAGCCGCCAGATCGTGTTGGAAAGATCGTCGGCGATGATCAGGGCGCCTCGCGGGTCGACGGTGACGCCGACGGGTCTTCCACGGGTCTTGCCGTCCGCGCCCCTGAAGCCGGTCACGACGTCGATGGGCGCCCCGGCGGGCCGGCCGTTGCGGAAGGGGACGAAGATCACCCGGTATCCCACCGGCGGGTTCCTGTTCCAGCTGCCGTGCTCGCCGACAAAGACGCCCTCGGCGAACCGGGGTCCCATGGCCGGCGTCGAGAACGCCACCCCCAGCGCCGCCACATGCGAGCCGAGGCTGTAGTCCGGGCGAATGGCCGCCGCCACCTTCTCCGGGTCCTGTGGCCGGACCCGCGGGTCGGCGTTCTGGCCCCAGTAGCTGTAGGGCCAGCCGTAGAAGCCGCCTTCGCGTACGAAGGTCAGGTAGTCCGGGACGAGGTTCGGCCCAAGCTCGTCACGCTCGTTGACGACCGCCCACAGCTGGCCGGTTCCCGGCTGGACGGCGAGCGCTGTGGGATTGCGCAGGCCGGTGGCGAAGGGGCGGTGGGCGCCGGTCTCGGCATCGATCTGCCAGACCATCGCCCGGTCGACCTCGGCGGTCATGCCGCGCTCGGTGATGTTGCTGTTGGAGCCGATGCCGACATAGAGGAAGCGGCCGTCGGGGCTCGCCGCCAGCGCTTTCGTCCAGTGGTGATTGATGTGCGACGGCAGGTCCGTGATCTTGACGGGCGGCGCGCTCGCGCGGGTCTGGCCCACGGTGTAGGCGAAGCGCACCAGCGCGTCCTGGTTGGCGACGTAGAGCTGGTTTCCGACCAGGGCCAGGCCGTACGGGGCGTTGAGGTTTTCGGCAAAGACGCCGCGGCCTTCGTAGACACCGTCGCCATCGGCGTCGCGCAACAGGGTCAGGCGGTTGCCGCTCTCGGCGGATGACGTGCCCTTGGCCTTGATGAAGCTGGCGATGATGTCCTTGGGCCGCAGGGCGGGCGCCCCGCCTCCGCGGCCTTCCGCGACCAGGATGTCCCCGTTGGGCAGCGCCAGGGTTTGGCGGGGGATGCCAAGTCCGGTGGCAATAGCGGTGATCGTATAGTCGTCGGGGACGACCGGGCGCTTGCCTTCCCAGGGCGCCGGGACGGCGATCTTCATGCTCGGCAGCAAACCCCGCTGCTGGTCGGGCAGGGTTGGGTTGGGCCCATAGACAACCGGCTCGGCCTCGCCGCCGCATGCCGACAGGAGGGCCGCCGCGGCGGTCGCGGCGCAGATCAGGGACGAGCACTTCATTGGTCGTCTCCCCAGGCCAGGGAGAAGCTGATCCAGACCGCCACCAGCGCGAGCGCGGTCACGACCACCGACCAGAGGAGCCCAGCCGGCATCGTCGCCCAGGCGTCGCGCGCGTGGACAAAGGAATTGAGGAGCCCGAACACGAACATGGCGGCCAGGATGAGGAGCCCGACAAGGCGTCGCCTTCCCCGGCCCGGCGCAAGAACCTGGTCGAGCAGGGACCACGCCGTGGCGAGGCCGGTGAACACCATGGCTCCCGCGATCAGCCATGCCGCGAAGTTCAGCCACTGGATCTCGTAGGTGCGGGCATAGGCGATGTCGCTCAGGAGCCCGCCGAGGAAGAGCGGGGCGGCGCAGCTCACCAGGATCAGAAGGATAAGGGTGCGTTCGGATCGCGGCCGGATTTCCTGCCCTGTGCGCACGCCAAGCTCCTGCCGAGGCGGCCGTGCGCAAAGGCGCCTAACGCGGCCGCCACCCGCGGCCGTCAGCACGCGCCGCCATTGGGAAACTCAGCATTGCGCAGGTTGTTCCGTCGGCGGCATCAGGAGGCCGCCCTGCGATAGGCGACACCGAGCCGGTGACCTCTCAGCAGCTCCGCGGCGCCTTCGCCGCCTTCGGAGATCGCGGAACGGACCGCCTGCTCCACGACGGGGGCGTAACCCTCGTTGGCGAGGGCGCGCGCGAGGCTGGTGATGGGGACATCTCCATCCGCCGAATTTCGGCCTCGGCGGACGCCCGTGACACGGCCTGGCTAAGCGGAGATTGGACTTGATTGATCATGTCTGCCTCTCGTGCGCGCACGCCGGCCTTGCCCGGACGGAAGGGCGGAATGCGCGGGTTGTCGTTGAGCCGCCTTGAGCGGCGCGGCGGATCCTCCCCGGGCCGAAACGTCAGACCCGGGGCGAGGCGCCTTGCACGAGGCGACCCGCGTGGCAGAAATCAATAATATTGAACGAGGACGATAACATGACCCCCAAAGAATGGGGTTGCCGGACATCTATATCAACCGCCATGACGCAAAGTTGAGCGGGCGCGACTTTCTTTTGTCCTTGGATATAGACTTCGCTCAGGTCAGGCGAAAAACGGAGACCGGATCGGACGCCGGGAAGCTCTCCTCGATGCCTTCGTCGAGCAGGCGCTCCTGCCGGGCGCGGGCCTGTCCGTCGCGCGACGGGCCGCGAGTTTCCGGTTCATCGTCGGTCACGGGCGCGTTCGCGGAACGCCGCCGGGCGGGGTTTCTGTTCGGCCGTTTCATCCTGCCTGTCCTTCCGCCCTGAACGATACCTCATAACCCTCAACGCGCGGCACGCCGGCAGGGGCTAATCGACGGGCGCGTCTTCATCGGGCGGCAAATCGACCAGCCCTTCCTGGCGATCGCGCGCCAGCGCCGCGCGTACGATCAGCATCAGACTGATGGGGGTCGTCAGCGTGAGGAAAACGGCGATCAGGATTTCATGTAGCACAGGTCCGCCGCGACTGACCGAGAAGTAGAGGATCGAGCTCAGCAGGATCAGCCCCATGCCGAGGCTGGACCCGAGCGTCGGCGCGTGGACCCGCTGATAGAAGGACTGCAGGCGCACGAGCCCGAACGCGCCGACCAGCGCCAGGAAGGCGCCGGCCAGCAGGCAGCCGGAGATGACGACGGCCCACGGCAGCGAAATGTCGGCCGCGCCGTTCATTCCACCACCTCACCGCGCATCAGGAACTTGGCGAAGGCGACGGTGCTGGCGAAGCCCAGCAGGGCGATGATCAGGCTGGCCTCGAAGTACAGTGTGCTGCCGGTGCGCATGCCGAGCGTGATGAGGAGCAGCATGGCGCTGACGTAGACCGCGTCCAGGGCGATCATCCGGTCCTGCGCGCGCGGCCCCCGAATGAGCCTGAACAGATAGAGCGCCATGGCCAGAACCAGCATGACCTGGGCGATGCTTATCGCGGTGGCGATGATGGCGCCGCTCATTGGAAGATCTCCTTCAGGGGCGTTTCGTAGCGATCCACGATCGTCTGGATGGAGACCTGCTCGTCGACGAGGTCGAAGACGTGGATCAGCAGGCTGCCTTCCCTCGCCCGATAGCTCATCCAGATCGTTCCCGGCGTGGCGGTGATGATGCACGCGAGCACCGCCAGCCCATAGGGGTCGGTGAGTTGCAGCGGAATGGTCACGAACCCCGACCGCACCCGCCGCGTGCGGCCGGTCAATACGATGTGCAGGAGCGCGAAGTTGGAACGGACGATATCGCCGAGAACCCGCAGGACGAGCGCCAGCAGCTTTCGCCGGTTTCTGATCCGCAAGGGCGGAGGCTGAAGGCGGCCGAACGCGAAGGCGAGCGCCACACCCAGGAGCGCGGCGAGCAGCAGATGCCCAGGCGCCAGGCTCTGGTTCAGGATCAGCCAGGTTCCCGCCAGGAAGAGGCTCATCGCCGGGTAGGGCAGCAGGCGCTTCATGGCCGGCTCCCCTCGCCGAGGACCGCCTGGGTGTAGGCGGCGGGATGGAGGACCTGTTCGGCCGTCCGGTGCAGGTAGCCGAGCGGGGCCTCGACCGCGACCGTCAGGACAAGCAGGCCAAGAAGCAGGCCCGCCAACGGCACGGCCTCGCCGACGCGAACCGCCGGCGGCGCCCTGTCCGGCTCGGCCCACCACAGCTGGATCCCGGCCCGGCCCAGCGCGATGAGCGCGAACAGGCTGGAGGCGATGATGAGAGTGGCCATCAGGCCGGCCGCGCCGCTATCCCCACCGAGCAGAGGGACCAGCATGGCGACCTTGGCCATGAACCCCGGGAGCGGCGGGAGCCCGACGACGACGAGCGCGGATATCATGAACCCGGCGCTGAGGAAGCCGACCGGCGCCGGAATGACGACCGGCTGCTCGTCCTCCTCGGTGTAGGTGCTTTCGTCGTCGGGATTGTACGCCTCCAGCAGGGGCTCTTCGAACTCGTCCGTGCCGTCGCCGCCGATCAGGCCGCTGACCAGGTACAGGGCCGCGGCGCCCAGGCTCGAAACGACCATGTAGAAGAGCGCCCCGGCCAGCAGTCCGCTGTCGGCGAACACCATCACCCCGAGCAGGGTGCCCACCGATACCAGAAGGCTGTAGCCGGCGAGACGCCCGAGGTCGCGCACGGCGAGCAGCCCCACCACCCCGACGGCGAGGCTGACGACGCCCGCCGCGAAAACCCACCACCGGCCAAACCCCGCCGACGCGCCGGCCTCATCGCCGAACAGGAGCATGCCGAACCGCAGGAGGGCGTAGACGCCGACCTTGGTCATGATCGCGAACATGGCCGCGGCCGCCGGCGACGCGGCGTCGTAGGTGCGCGGCAGCCAGAAGCCGAGCGGCCATGCCGCCGCCTTGACCAGGAACGCCACGCCGAGGATGGCCGCGCCCGCATGCAGCAGGCCCCGGGTCCCTTCCGGGAGCTCGGGGATGCGCTCGGCCAGCATCGCCATGTTCAGGGTGCCGGTGACGCCGAAGATGGCGCTGACGCCGATGAGGAAGAGCAACGAGGCGACGAGGTTGATGACGATGTAGTGGAGCCCCGCCTTGACCCTCTTCTCCCCCGAGCCGTGCAGCAGCAGACCGTAGGACGCGGCCAGCAGGACCTCGAAGAAGACGAAGAGGTTGAAGAGATCGCCGGTCAGGAACGCGCCGTTCAGCCCCATCAGCAGAAACTGGGAGAGGGCAAAATAGTAGGGGCTCAGCCGGGACCAGCGGCTGACCGAGAAGGCGCTGTTGATCAGGCCAAGGACCGCCGCCAGCAGGACCATCAGCGCGGAAAGCCGATCCGCCACGAGCACGATGGCGACCGACGCCGGCCAGTTCCCCAGCCGATAGGTCATCGCCTGTGCGCCGGCGCTGTCGACGCTGACCATCAGCGCGACAGCGGCGGCCAGCACCGCCAGATGCGCCGCGATCGCCAGTCCGGCTTCAAGCCGGTTCCGGCGCCCGCCGGGCAGCAGGAGGAGCGCACCGCAGGCCAGCGGAAGCAGGATCGGGAGGATGACAAGGTGCGACGCCAAGGCGCTAGTCCTCTCCATCGACGTGGTCGCCGCCGGTGAGCCCTCGCGCCGCCAGGATCACCACCAGCAGCAGGGCTGTCGTCGCAAAGCCGATGACGATGGCGGTAAGCACGAGCGCCTGTGGGAGCGGGTCGGCGTACTGGGCCAGGGTTCCGGTCTTCTCCCTGAGGATCGGTTCGGCGCCGATCCGCAGGCCGCCCGTCGAAAAGATGAACAGGTTCACCGCGTAGGACAGCAGGGTCAGGCCGACGATTACCTGAAAGGTGCGCGGTCGCAGAAGGAGCCAGACCCCCGAAGCGGTAAGTGCGCCGATGGCGGCGGCGAGCACGATCTCCATCAGTCCGCTCCCGCCTCGATCGGCGCCGGCCTGGCCCGAGGGCGTCGCAATGACTGGTGGGCGAGCGCCACAAGGATCAGGGAAGTCGATCCGACGACGATGGCGAACACGCCCAGGTCGAAGAGCAGCGCCGTGGGCAGCGGCGTGCGGCCCAGCCGCCCGAACTCGGCGTAGGTGAAGTAGGAGGTCAGGAACGGGTAGCCGAACACCCACGATCCCAGCCCCGTGGCGAGGGCCAGAAGCAGGCCCGCCGCGATCCAGCGGACCGGAAGCACTCGCACCCGCGCCTCGACCCATCTGACGCCGCCCGCCATGTAGAGCAGGATCAGCGCGATCGAGGCCGTGAGCCCCGCCGAGAACCCTCCGCCCGGCAGGTCGTGGCCGCGCAGGAACAGGTGCAGGGCGAACAGGACGATGACCGGCGCCATCAGCT